>NZ_JARWRU010000684.1 GCF_029867845.1 Nocardia farcinica
GCTCAACTCAGCTTGGCGACCACCGCGTCCGGCAGATGCGGGAGCACCAGATCGATCGCCCGCCACGGCCAGCCCGGCACACAGGCCACCCGCTTCTCCCGCTCGATCGCCGCGACCATCGAGGCCACGCCCTTCTCCAGCGGCGCGACCAGCATCGTGTCGCCTGCCTTGTCCGACATGTCGGTTCGGATGAAGCCGGGCTGCTCCGTGGTCACCGCGATCGTCGAGCCCTTCAGCTCCGTCGCCAGCGCCTGACCCAGCGCGGACAGCCCGGCCTTGCTCGCCGAGTAGGCCGCCTTCGCGCCCGGCAGCCCGCGCACCGCGCTCATGGAGGAGATCAGCACCAGGTGCCCGCCGTCCTGCGCCCGGAAAATCTCCAGCGCCGCCTCCGCCTGCGCCATCGCACTGACGAAATTCGTGGTCGCGGTCGCCAGATTCGCCGAGGCCCGTCCGGTGCCCAGCCGCGCCCCCTTGCCGATGCCCGCGTTGACGATCACCCGGTCCAGCCCGCCCAATTCCTCGCGCAGCTCGCCGAACACCCGCGGCACCGCCGCGTGATCGTCCACGTCCAGCGCCCGGACGGCGACCGTGAGATCGGGGTGGTCCGCGAGCAGTTCCGCCCGCAGTTGCTCGAGCAGTTCCAGTCGCCGCGCGCACAACGCGAGGTCACGGCCTTTCGCCGCGAACTGTCGTGCCATGCCCGCACCGAGCCCCGAACTCGCACCGGTGATCAGAATCCTGCTCCTCGTCATGCCCCGACCCTAGCCCCGGCGCAACCGCCCGGGCGCGCCCGCGATCGCCGCGGGTGCGGGTCGGCGCGGACCGGGGGAACTCAGCCCGCCGAGCCGGTGGACGCGGCGTCGGGCACCAGTCGCCACACCCCGCAGTTCTCGGTGCGGAACGCCGCGTCGGTGGGCTTGACGACCACGCGGCCCGGCGGCTTGCGGGTGAAGTTGTTGGCGAGGATGTAGGTGGGGTCGGTGGTGTCGCCGACGACCTTCCACAGCCTGGCCCATTCGCAGGCGCGGGCGGGATCGGAGGTGCCGGGGGCCTCGTAGGTGCCGGGTGCGATGTCGGTGCCCACCAGGTAGAGGCCGTCCTCGGCGATCACGGTGGCCGGTTCGGCGGCGGCGATGCCGTGACCGAGCAGTGTCGCCGTCCCCGCCAGTGCTCCCGCGATCATCGCTGTTCTCGCGCGCATGAGCGCTCTCCTCGACGTTCAGGGCCGTCCCCGTCGACGGCCGGAGTTTCCCCGTGACCCGGCGCCAGATCTACCAGAAACCGACCCTCGATCGTGCGGATTCGCGAGATTCCGGTCACGCGCGCGGAGTTAGCGCATGAATAGCCCCGGCGGGACTGTCGCGGGTTAACGGTTCGATAACCAGGACTTGCCTTCCTGGTGCTCGTGTTGCCAAAGTGAGTCGTTGTGTTTGGTGTTGCCTATGGGAAGGGAGGGGCGCTGCGTTGCGGGGCGCCGACCGATACATGAAGCCGACTGTCTTCACCGCCGCGCTGGCACTGGCGTTCGCCGGCTTGATGCCGGGCGCGGCCGCGGCCGATCCCGCCGACCTCGACCCGACCACCCGGCTCGCCGGGCACACCGTCTTCCTCGACCCCGGGCATCAGGGCTCCGGCCATTCCGAGAACCTGTCACGCCAGGTCGACGACGGCCGCGGCGGCACCAAGGACTGCCAGACCACCGGCATGACCACGGTCAACGGCGTGCCGGAGCACACCATCAACTGGAACGTCGCCCAGCTGGTGAAGGCCTCGCTGGAGAGCCTCGGCGCGCGCGTGGTGCTCAGCCGTCAGGACGACACCGGCTGGGGCGGGTGTATCGACGAACGCGCCCGCGCCGCGGGTGAATCCGGCGCCGACATCGCCGTCAGCATCCACGCCGACAGCGGTCCGCCCGCCGAACGCGGCTTCCACCTGATCATCCCGCAGCTGCCCATCCCGAACGCCGCCGCCGACGCCGCCCAGTCCGGGCCGGGCCGGGCGGTCTCGGAATCGGTGCGCGACGCCTATGTCGCGGCGGGCTTCACCCCCGCCACCTACGCCGGGGTCAGCAACGGCCTGCAGACCCGCGTGGACGTGGCGGGTCCGGCCCTGACCACCGTGCCGCTGGTGTTCCTGGAGATGGGCAACGGCGCCAACCCCGAGGACGCCGCCGTCCTGGAATCCGCGGGCGGCCAGCTCGAACACGCCATCGCCCTCACGACCGGCCTCGTGAGCTACCTCCTCGACACCCCGCTGCCCGCTCCAGGCACGAACGACCTGCCCGCGAGCACCCCCGCCGACACCACTCCCGGCACGAGCGACCCCGGCGCGCCGGAGCGCGACGGCGCGACCCCCGGCGCGACCCCGAGCACTCGCGAAGCCCTGCTCGAGCAGGCGATCGACCTGGTGCTGCCGCTGCTCGGCGCCCTCGGTGAGGGCGAGGACGCCCTCACCACCGAGCTGATCGACCTCGCGTACACCCTCGTCGCGACACTCTTCCCACCGACGCGATAGACGGGCGGGTGGCCCTCGCGTCGGGCGTGCCCGCCCCGCCCGGGCAGGAGGCGGCCCGGCCCCGCATACAGTGGTCCGGGTGAGCGAGCGAATTCCTGTGCTGATCGTGGCCGGTTTCCTCGGATCGGGGAAGACGACGCTGCTCAACCGGCTGTTGCACGACAGCGGAAGCACCAGGATCGGGGTGGTCGTCAACGACTTCGGGGCCGTGAACATCGACGCCATGCTGGTGGCCGGGCAGGTCGACGCCATGGTCTCGGTCGGCAACGGGTGCGTGTGCTGCGCGGTGGACGTCGGCGAGCTGGACACCATGTTCGAGCGGCTGAGCGAGCCGCAGGCCGGGATCGACGTGATCGTGGTGGAGGCCAGCGGCCTGGCCGAGCCCCGCAATCTGATCCGCATGGTGATCGGCAGCGAGAATCCGCGCATCCACTACGGTGGCCTGCTCGAGGTGGTCGACGCCGCGGAATTCCCCGCCGCCAGGCAACGGCACCCCGAACTGGCCACCCACCTGCGCCTGGCCGACCTGGTGGTGCTGAACAAGGCCGACCGGGTGCCCCCGGCCGAGGTCGAACGCCTGCGCGAGGAGATCGCGGCCCTGGTCGCGCCGTCGCCGGTCCACGTGACCAGCCACGGCCGCGTCGACCCCGCCCTGCTCTTCGACGCGCCCGCCCGCGAGCGCACCCCCGTCGCCGGACAACTGAGCTTCGACGACCTGTGGCGCGAACTCGAAGCCGACCGGCAGGCCTCGGGCTGTGACGACGGCGCGCACGACGATCACCGCCATCTGCACGACGACTACACCAGCGTCTCGTTCACCAGTGAGCACGCCCTCGACCCGCGCGGACTGGTCGGCTTCCTGGAGGACCCGCCGCACGGCCTGTTCCGCGCCAAGGGCGTCACCGAGTTCGCCGTCGACGGACATCAGCGCACCTTCGGCCTGCACGTCGTGGGCAGGCACATCGTGTTCGAACCCCGCCCGTGGCGGCGCGGTGAGGACCGCGTCAGCTCCCTGGTCCTCATCGGCGCGGGCCTACGGGCCGATGAGGCATTGGGACGGCTGGAGCAGACGATCCATCCCGGCCCCGACCCGCTCGACGACCAGGCTCTGCTGGGAGTCTGGCGGTACACGCCGCACTGAGATACCCGCCGCACCGATACCCGCCGCACCGGGATCGGGCGCACTCAGCTACAGGCGTTGACCCACTCCGACAACCCGTCGGCGAACTGCTGCCGCTTCCAGATCGGCACCTCGTGCTTGATCCGGTCGACCAGCTCCGCGCAGGCGGCGAACGCCTCGGCCCGGTGCGGCGCGGCCACCGCCACCACGATCGCCAGATCGCCGATCCCCAGGTCGCCGACGCGGTGCTCGGCCGCCACCGGCAGCCCGCTGCTCGCGGCGATCGCCTCGCAGCACTGGCGCAGGAAGAGGGTTGCCTTGGGGTGGGCGGAGTACTCGAGCGCCGACACCGCCTGACCGCCGTCGTGGTTGCGGACCTTGCCGGTGAAGACCACCACCGCGCCGTGCGCGGGCCCGGACACCGCGGCCGCGAGGGCGGCCGGGTCGAGCGGCCGATCGCTGATGCGCGCCAGCCGCACGCCGGTGGTCTCCGCGCCCGGCGGGGTCCCGTTCCCGGTCGAACTCTCACTGATGGTCATGGGCACCGCCTCCGCACACTTGCGCCAGCAGATGGTCCAGCAGTGGTTCGAGCACCGCCATTCCATCTTTCACCCCGCCCGGCGATCCGGGCAGGTTCACGATCACGGTGCGGCCCGCCAGGCCGGCCACGCCACGGCTGAGCGAGGCGAGCGGGAACTTCGCCGCACCCTCGTTGCGGATCGCCTCGGCCACCCCGGGCAACTCCCGATCCAGCACCGCCAGGGTCGCCTCCGGCGTCGCGTCGGTGGGCGAGGCCCCGGTGCCGCCGGTGGTCACGATCAGATCCGGCGCCGCACGCAACGCCTCGGCCAGTCCGGTGGCGATGTCGGCGTCCGCGAAGACCAGCGGCCCCCGCACCGCGAACCCGAGCCCGCTCAGCCAGCCGGCCAGGACCGGCCCGGTGGTGTCGGTGCGTGTCCCGGCCGCCGCCCCGGTCGAGGCGACCAGCACGACAGCCGATCGACCGCCCGCACCGGCGGGCGCCGCGTGCGCGGCCGAGCCCGCCGCGGCACGCGTCCACCGCCCGCGCTTGCCACCCGTCTTGGACAGCAATCGCACATCGGTGAGCACCGCGGCCGGATCGACCGCCTTGACCATGTCGTGCAGCGTCAACCCGGCCACCGCCACCGCGGTGAGCGCCTCCATCTCGACACCGGTGGGACCGGTGGTCTTGGCGGTGGCCTCGATGGTGATGGTGTCCTCGGTGAAGCCGAACTCCACTTTCACCGACGACAGCGCCAGCTGATGGCACAGCGGGATCAGTTCCGAGGTCTTCTTGGCGCCACCGATGCCTGCCAGCCGGGCGGTCGACAGCACGTCGGCCTTCGGCAGGTCGTCGGCGCGCACCAGCCGCACCACCTCGGCGGTGGTGCGCAGCGCGCCTGCTGCCACGGCCACGCGCGGGGTGTCGGCCTTGGCGCTCACATCCACCATGCGTGCGCGCCCCTCGGCGTCGACATGGGACAACTCGCTCATATCGTCAAGACTGGCACACCGGGGCGGCCGCGCCCGAACCGTCGCGATCAGCTCACAGTTCCCGCACCACGACCGTCGCGCCCGCGGCCAGCTCGGTGACCTCGGCGGGAATGTCGACGAGCACGTCCGCCCTGGCCATCCCGGCGATCAGATGCGAGCCGGGACCGGAGACGGTTTCCACACCGGACTCGGTGATCCGGCCGCGCAGGAACTGGCGCCTGCCGGCGGGGGAGCGCACCGACTCCGAGAGCGTGGTCTCGAACTCGCGCATCGGCGGCAGCCCGGACAACGTGCGCAGCATCGGGCGGGCCAGCACCTCGTAGGACACCAGCGTGCTCACCGGATTGCCGGGGAAGCTGAGCACCGGCACCCCGTCGACCACCGACACACCCTGCGGTCCGCCCGGCTGCATGGCCACCGAGCCGAACCGCCCGCCGCGCGCGGCCAGCACCTCCTTGACCACCTCGAAATCGCCCTTGGACACTCCGCCGGAGGTCAACACCACGTCTGCCGACGCCGCCGCGGCCGCGAGCAACCGGGTCACCACCGCGGGGTCGTCGGTGCTGTGCTGCACCGACACCACGTGCACCCGGTCGGCGCCGAGCACGGCGGCCAGCGCGATGCCGTTGGAGTTGTAGATCTGGCCGGGCCGCAGCGGTGTCCCGGCCGGGACCAGTTCGTCACCGGTGGTGAGGATCGCGGCGCGCACCGGCGCGAAGACCGCGACCTTCGGCACGCCGACCGCCGCCAGCGCCGCGATGTGGCGCGGGGTCAGGCCGGTGCCCGCGGCGACCAGCAGTTCGCCCGCCCCGACATCGGTGCCCGGTTCGCGGATGAAATCGCCTGCCGCCCTGCCGCGCTCGATCACCACGTGACCGTCCTCGACTTTGGTGTCCTCCACCGGGACCACGCAGTCCGCGCCGGGCGGGATGGGCGCGCCGGTCATCACCTTCCACGCCCCGCCGTCGGGCAGCGGTGTGGAACCGGGCTCGCCCGCGGCCACCACCCCGGCCAGCGTCAGCGTGACGGGGGTGTGCCGGACGGTCGCGGCGCGCACGGCGTAGCCGTCCATGGCGGAATTGCGGAAGACCGGCAGATCGACGGGCGCGCGCACGTCCTCGGCGAGCACCAGGCCGGTGGCCTCGGGGACCGGCACGGTTTGCAGGGCCCGCATGGCCAGTGGCCGCAGGAGCTGCTCGATGCCGTCGCGATGTTCGTCGACATCGACGGCGGCCACACCCGTAACCCGTGCGCTCATGGGCGTCAGCCTAGCGCGGGCGTGATCTCACCGCCTGACGTCGCACTTTGTGAGAAAAGCAGGTGGGAGCGGTTCGCCTGTCGCCGCCACGGGCGAGGGTCGCTGCGGTCATAATGGAGTGATGACGCTGGTCGATATCGGGATACCCGCGGTGCGCTCGCGGCGGCCGGCGCTGGACGGACGGCCGGACACTCCCGCGCTGATCGACCGGTTCGGCCGGATCGCCCGCGACCTGCGGGTCTCGATCACCGAGAAGTGTTCGCTGCGATGTACCTACTGCATGCCCGCCGAGGGCCTGCCGCCCATTCCGGCCGACGAATTGCTGACCGCCGAGGAGATCGTCCGGCTGGTCGCGCTCGCCGTCGAGGAGCTCGGCGTGCGGGAGGTGCGCTTCACCGGCGGCGAGCCGTTGATGCGCCGCGATCTGGAGCGGATCATCGCGGGTTGTCACGAGCGGGTGCCGCAGGTGCCGCTGGCCATGACCACCAACGGCGTCGGCCTGGCGCACCGGGCCCGCGGTCTGGCCGAGGCGGGCCTACGCCGGGTCAACGTCTCCCTCGACACCGTCGACGCGCTCGGTTTCGCCCGCCTGACCCGCCGCGACCGGCTCGACTCGGTGCTGGCGGGCATCCGCGCCGCCCGTGACACCGGCCTGGCGCCGGTGAAGATCAACGCCGTGCTCATGCGCGCCACCCTGGCCGGCGCGCCGGACCTGCTGCGGTGGTGCCTGGACGAGGAGTGCGAGCTGCGGTTCATCGAGGAGATGCCGCTGGACGCCGACCACGAGTGGGCGCGGGCCAACATGGTCACCGCCGCCGAACTGCTCGAGGTGCTCGGCGCCCGCTTCACCCTCGACGAGATCGGCCGCGCCGATCCGGCCGCCCCCGCCGAGAAATGGCTGGTCGACGGCGGCCCGGCCACGGTCGGCATCATCGCCACCGTCACCCGCAAGTTCTGCGACAGCTGCGACCGCACCCGGCTCACCGCCGACGGCATGCTGCGCTCGTGCCTGTTCAGTGATCTGGAATTCGTTGTGCGCCAAGCGCTTCGCGGTGGCGCCGACGACGCCGAGATCGCCGAGATCTGGCGCGGCGCCATGTGGAACAAGTGGGCCGGTCACGGCATCGACGCCGAGAATTTCGTCCCCCCGGAACGCACGATGGGAGCCATCGGTGGTTGAGGTCCGCTATTTCGCCGCCGTCGCCGACGCGGTCGGCAAGGAATCCGAGCAGCTGGACCTGCCCCCGGAGGCGACGCTGGCCGAACTGCGTTCCCTGCTGGCCGACACCTACGGCCCCGACCTGGACAAGATGCTCGGCGTGTGTGCCTACCTGGTCGGTGACGAGCTCACCCGCGACGTGTCGATGACGGTCGGCCCTCAGGTCGACGTGCTTCCCCCCTTCGCGGGCGGCTGAGCGGCCCCCGGCCGAGGTGTGTTCGCGCGCCCGGCCGGGCTGTTCCTGCCGCCGGCCGGGATGCTGCTCGAAGGCGTTCAGCGCCACCAGGTGTCGTGCGGGGTGACCGGCACGGTGCGCTTGTGGCGGGTGTTGAAAAAGTGCTTCTCCACCTTCGCGGCGACCTCCTCGCCCACCGGCTTGCCTTCCAGGTAGTCGTCGATGTCGCTGTAGCGCAGGCCGAGGGCCTCCTCGTCGGGCAGCGCGGGGCGGTCGTCCTCGAGATCGGCGGTGGGCACCTTCGACCAGGTGCTCGGCGGGGCGCCCAGTTCTTGCAGCAGCGCCGCGCCCTGCCGCTTGGTGAGACCGGTCAGCGGGGTGATGTCCACGCCGCCGTCGCCGTACTTGGTGAAGAAGCCGGTGACCGCCTCTGCCGCGTGATCGGTGCCGACCACCAGCAGGTTCTCCTGTCCGGCCAGACCGTACTGCACCACCATGCGCTCGCGGGCCTTGATGTTGCCGCGCACGAAATCCCGCAGCCGCTCGACGTCCAGCGCGGCGGCGACTTCCCCGCCCGCGGCGTCGGCGCTCGGCTTGATGTTCACGGTGAGGGTGCGGTCGGGGCGGATGAAGTCCAGCGAGATCTGGGCGTCGTGCTCGTCGGCCTGCACGCCGTAGGGCAGGCGGACGGCGTAGAAGGTGGCCGAGCCACCGTCGGCGCGGACCTTCTCGGCCGCCAGCTGGCACAGCCGCCCGGTCAGCGTGCTGTCCTGTCCGCCGCTGATGCCGAGCACGAACCCCTTGGCGGGAGTGGACAGCAGGTACTCGGCCAGGAAGTCGACCCGGCGGCGCACCTCTTCCTTCGGCTCGATCGTCGGCTGGACGCCCAATTCGGTGATGATCTGTTCGCGCAGGCTCGCCATGAGGTCACCTTACTGGCAGTCGGCGTGCCCGGCCGGTTAGCCGGGCAGCCCGCGGCGGGCGGTCACGGCGTGACCACGGCGCGGACGAAACGTTCGTAGTTGTCGCCGATCTGGTCGAGGCCGCGGCCGAGCACGTGCAGTTGGTGCATCACCAACGGCGCGCCCAGCATGGCGAGCAGGCTCTCCGCGGTCAGGTCGTGATCGCCGGGGCTGCCCGCCTCGCGCAACAGCATCACCATGTGCCGGTGCTGGAGCCGGTACGGCGGGCTCTGGAAGAACTTGCCCGCCTCGCCGAGTTCGGCCGCGCGGTACAGCTCGCCCTCCACCTCGATGTCCAGCAGGCGGGCGCGACCGAAGGCGATCAGCCGGTCCAGCGCGGGCGCGCCGGGGCCGAGCGGCGGCGGGCCGAACATGAAATCGCGCTGGAACTTCTGCTCGGCGTGGTCGAGCAGGGCGCGCAGCAGGCCGGAGCGGCTGCCGAAGCGGCGGAAGACGGTGCCCTTGCCGACGCCCGCGGCACGCGCCAGCTCGTCCATCGTCAGGCTGTCCACGCCGTGCTCGCGGACCAGGCGCTGGGCGGCGTCGAGCAGCAGCCGCCGATTGCGGGCGGCGTCCGCGCGCTCGCCCGTCGCCCGGCCCTGAGGCGGTCCGACGCTCAACGCTCCCGGGATCACCGGGGCAGGCGCGGCCGGTTCGGCGGCGCCGGGCGTGACAGATCTCACTGCTGCTCGAATTCCTCTCGGGAATGTAATCGGACTACGGTCCGTTTGATCCGATGATCGTACGGACCACCTCAGTACACCAGGAGTTGTCATGAGCCAGACCCGAATCCTCGTGCTCGCCGGAAGCCTGCGCAGCGCCTCCATCACCCGCAGGCTTGCCGAGGCGGCCGTGCGGACCGCCCCCGAGGGTGTGGAGATCGGCATCTACGAGGGTCTCGGCGAGATCCCCTTCTACAACGAGGACCTCGACGTGGCCGGTTCGGTTCCCGCCGCCGCCGAGCGCCTGCGCGCCGCGGTCGCCGAGGTCGACGCCGTGCTGCTGGTGACCCCCGAATACAACGGCACCCTCTCCGCGGTGCTCAAGAACGCCATCGACTGGCTGTCGCGCCCCTACGGCGCGGGCGCCCTCAAGGACAAGCCGGTCGGCGTCATCAGCGCCTCCATCTCCTCCAACGCCGCGCGCTGGGCGCACGGTGACGCCGTGAAGGCCGTCGGCGTCGCGGGCGGCTCGGTCGTCGAGGCCGCCCACGCCTACTTCGGCACCATCGGTGAGCGCTTCGCCACCGCGCACCCGAGTGAGGATGCCGACGCCGTCGCCGAGCTCGGCGCCTCGGTCCGTCAGCTCATCGAGGCCACCCGCGCCCTCGTCTCCGCCTGACGCCTCCCTGGTCTCCGCCTGACGCCTCCGGCGTCGGGCTCGCGCTCGCCTTCCTCCTCGGCTGTGGGCCGTCCCGTACGGGACGGCCCTTTCGTCGTCTCGTGGCCTCCGGCA
>NZ_JARWRU010000685.1 GCF_029867845.1 Nocardia farcinica
CGCGGATGAGGCCGTGCAGGAAGACGTCGCGGAACGGCACCTGCACCGCACCGCCCTTGCCGGTGGTGAGGGCGGCGTCCTCGGAGACGTACATGCCGAACATCATCATCCTGGCGACCCAGAAGAACAGGATGTCGTAACCGGTGACCAGCACGCTGGTCGGATAGAACTTGGCCAGCTCCGGGGTGGCCTCCGGCCAGCCCATCGTGGAGAACGGCCACAGGCCGGAGGAGAACCAGGTGTCGAGGACGTCGGGGTCCTGCACCCAGCCCTCGGGCGCGGTCTCGTCGGGGCCGACGCAGACCACTTCGCCCTCGGGGCCGTACCAGATCGGGATGCGATGGCCCCACCACAGCTGGCGGGAGATGGTCCAGTCGTACATGTTGTCCACCCACTCGAACCAGCGCGGTTCGAGGCTGGGCGGGTGGATGGCGACGTGGCCGTTGCGCACGGCGTCGCCCGCGGCCTTGGCCAGGGCTTCGACCTTGACCCACCACTGCATCGACAGCCGCGGCTCGATCGGCTCGCCGGAGCGCTCGGAGTGGCCGACGCTGTGGATGTAGGGGCGCTTCTCGGCGACCACCCGGCCCTCGCGGGCCAGCCGCTCGCGCACCTTCACCCGCGCCTCGAAGCGGTCCATGCCGTCGAATTCGGTGCCGGTGCCGGTGATCCGGCCGCGCTCGTCCATGATCGTCGGCATCGGCAGTTTGTGGCGCAGGCCGATCTCGAAGTCGTTGGGGTCGTGGGCGGGGGTGATCTTCACCGCGCCGGAGCCGAACTCCGGGTCGACGTAGTCGTCGGCGACGATCGGGATCTGCCGTCCGGTGATCGGGTGCTCGATGGTGGTGCCGATGAGCTTCTGGTAGCGCGGGTCGTCGGGGTGCACGGCCACCGCGGTGTCGCCGAGCATGGTCTCCACGCGGGTGGTGGCCACCACGACGTGCGGCTCGTCGTCGTTCAGCGAGCCGTAGCGCAGCGAGACCAGCTCGCCCTCCACGTCCTCGTGCTTGACCTCGATGTCGGAGATGGCGGTGCGCAGTTCCGGCGACCAGTTCACCAGGCGCTCGGCGCGGTAGATGAGGCCGTCGTCGTAGAGGCGCTTGAAGATGGTCTGGACGGCACGGGACAGGCCCTCGTCCATGGTGAAGCGGTCGCGGCTCCAGTCGACGCTGTCGCCGAGGGCGCGCATCTGCCACTGGATGGAGCCGCCGGACTCGCGCTTCCAGTCCCAGACCTTCTCCACGAACGATTCGCGGCCGAAATCTTCCTTGGTCTTGCCGTCGAGGGCGAGCTGCTTTTCCACCACGGTCTGGGTGGCGATGCCCGCGTGGTCCATGCCGGGCAGCCACAGCACCTCGTAGCCCTGCATGCGCTTGCGGCGCGCGAGGGTGTCCATGAGGGTGTGGTCGAGGGCGTGGCCCATGTGCAGGGTGCCGGTGACGTTCGGCGGCGGCAGCACGATGGAGTAGGCGGGCTTGTCCGAGCCCGGGTCGGCGGTGAAATAGCCCGCGCTTACCCAGCGCTCGTACATCTCGGCCTCCACGGCGCTGGGATCCCAGCTCTTGGGGAGGGCGGCGGCACGATCATGCGAGTTGTCAGGGGCTGCGCTGGTCACCCCGTGATCCTATCGGGGCCGTGCCGGCGATTCGTCCGGCCCTCTCGCCACGGCGGGAGGGCACCCGGCAGCCGGGCGCTGCCTCGGCGGGGCCGGACGGGTGCAGACAGGGCGAGGGCGGAATCTTCGGTGGATGAGGGACACCGAAGACTCCGCCTTCGTGGCTCAGTCTAGCGCTTCTACCGGCGAGTAGCCCCGTTCCACAACCAATTCTCAGGTTCGGGGCCGAAGGCCTCTATCGGCTGGTCGAACGACCAGCGAGATCGCCGTCCGACCGTGATCGATCACACCTTCGCGGGGCTGCGCGCCACCGCGTATCGCCCGCCACCCACCGTCGGCCGCCTCGGCCCGCATCGCCTCCGCGTTCGCCGAACCGCCTGCGCGCCATGACTGCTCGCCGCCGCGGTCACGAAATATGGTGTCCAGCATGCAGCACGCGGACAGACCGCGCGCATGGTGCCGAATGGCACTGAGAGATCAGGGTTTTCCCGGTTGCCGGACCGGCTGCCGGTCAGGAGTCTGGAAGGGGTGAACCCTCCGCTCGACGTGCCGCCCCTGCACTCTCCCGCCCCGCGCGGCGTCCTCGCGGGCCCGGTGGCGCTCGCCCCCTCCGGTGTCCACGATCTGCGGGCCGCCCGGCCGTCCCGCCCGGACGATGTGCCCGCGGTCACCCGGCTGCGTTACCCGGCGACCGCGGCCCTGGTGTTCGCCGGGGTGCCTGGAGCGGGCAAGAGCACGGCGCTGCTGCGCTTCTTCGGTTCGGGCGCCACCGAGACGCGCCCGCCGACCGGCCCCGGCGGGCGGGTGGTCGTCGACTCCCAGCACGCGCGCAACCGCTGGACCCCGCGCCTGCGCCGGCTCCCCTACCCGCTGTGGCGTCCGGTGGTGCAGTGCGCGCACTACGCGACCATCCGCCGGGCCCTGCGGTCCGCGTCCGGGCCGGTGATCATCCACGACTGCGGGACCTTCCGCTGGAGCCGGGCGCTGATCGCCCGCTGGTCCCGCGCCTGCGGGCGGCCGCTGCACATCGTGATGATCGACGTCCCGCCGCCGCTGGCCAGGGCGGGGCAGCGGCGGCGCGGCAGGCGCAGCAGCGGCCTGTTCTT
>NZ_JARWRU010000686.1 GCF_029867845.1 Nocardia farcinica
ATCCGGGCCCGAGGTTGGCGCTGGACGCGGGTACCCGCGCGGTCACCGTCAGACCGGCGGGCAGGGTCCGTGTCATCAGCTGGGGTTCGCGCGACTTCAACTCAGGCCAGCTCGAGACGGGCGGCCACAGCCACCGGATCCACCGCGATCGCCTCGACCTGCGGCATGCCGAGCAGCGCCGTGTCGGGGTCCTTCAGACCGTTGCCGGTGACCGTGCAGACCACGGTCAGGCCGGGCTCGAGCCAGCCCTCCTCGCGCGCGGCGAGCACACCGGCCACCGAGGCGGCCGAGGCGGGTTCGACGAACACGCCCTCCTTCGCCGCGACCAGCCGGTACGCGGCGAGGATCTCCTCGTCGGTGGCCGCGCGGAAGGCGCCACCGGACTCCTCCTTCGCCGCGACCGCGCCGTTCCACGAGGCGGGGGCGCCGATGCGGATGGCGGTGGCGATGGTCTCCGGGTCCTTGACCGGGGCGCCGTGCACCAGCGGCGCGGCGCCCGCGGCCTGCACGCCGAGCATGCGCGGCAGCGAGCCGGTCACGCCGTCGGCGTGGTACTCGCGGTAGCCACGCCAGTAGGCGGTGATGTTGCCCGCGTTGCCCACCGGCAGCGCGTGCACGTCGGGCGCGCGGCCGAGCACGTCGCAGATCTCGAAGGAGGCGGTCTTCTGCCCCTCGATGCGCGCCGGGTTGACCGAGTTCACCAAGCCGATGGCCGGGAACTCCGAGGTGACCTTGCGGGCCAGCTCGAGGCAATCGTCGAAGTTGCCCTCGACCTGGATGATCTCCGCGCCGAGCATGACGGCCTGGGCCAGCTTGCCCATCGCGATCTTGCCCTGCGGGATGAGCACCGCGCAGGTCATACCCGCGCGGGTGGCGTAGGCCGCGGCCGAGGCCGAGGTGTTGCCGGTGGAAGCGCACAGCACGGCCTTCTGCCCGCGGTACTTGGCGTCGGTCATGGCCATGGTCATGCCACGGTCCTTGAACGAGCCGGTCGGGTTGGCGCCCTCGACCTTCAGGTACACCTCGCACCCGGTCAGCTCGGACAGGTACGGCGCGGGCACCAGCGGGGTGCCGCCCTCGAACAGGGTGACGGGCTCCCAGTCGGCCGCCCCCTCGAGCCGGTCACGGTAGGCGGCGATCAGACCCGGCCAGCGGGAATGCACGCCTGCCTGCGGGGCGACGCCTGCGGTACTCATTCTTCGGTGCCTTCCAGTCTCAGGACACTTGTCACGGATGTGACGGACTCCATCTCCGCCAGGGCGGCGACGGTGTCCGCGAGCGCCGATTCCACGGCGTGGTGGGTCACGACGACCAATCGAGCGCCCTCGCCGTGTCCTTCCTGACGGACCGTCGAGATGCTGACCCCGTGGGCGGCGAATTCGCCCGCCACCTTCGCCAGCACACCAGGACGGTCGGCGACCTGCAGGTTCACGTGATAGCGGGTGGGCGTATCGCCGATCGGCGCGATCGGTAGCTCAGCATAAACCGACTCGCCGGGAGCGCGGCCACCGAAGAACTTGTTGCGGGCGGCCATCACCAGGTCGCCGAGCACCGCCGAGGCGGTCGGGGCGCCGCCTGCGCCCTGGCCGTAGAACATCAGCCTGCCTGCGTTCTCGGCTTCGACGACCACGGCGTTGAACGCGCCGTTGACCGCGGCCAGCGGGTGCCTGCGCGGGATGAGCGCCGGGTAGACGCGCACCGAGACCCGCTCCTTGCCGCCCTCCGCCGGGCTCGGCTCGCCCGGACCGGCCGAGACCCGCTCGCAGATAGCCAGCAGTTTGACGGTGCAGTCCAGCGCCGAGGCGGTCTCCAGATCCTCCGCGCTGATCCGCGAGATGCCCTCACGGTAGACGTCGGCGGCGGTGACGCGGGTGTGGAAGGCCAGCGAGGCCAGGATGGCGGCCTTGGCGGCGGCGTCGTAGCCCTCGACGTCGGCGGTCGGGTCGGCCTCGGCATAACCGAGGCGGGTGGCCTCGGCCAGCGTGGCCGAGTAGTCGGCGCCGGTCTCGTCCATCGCCGAGAGGATGAAGTTGGTGGTGCCGTTGACGATGCCGACCACCCGGTTGACCCGGTCGCCGGACAGCGACTGGATGAGCGGGCGCACCACCGGGATGGCCCCGGCCACCGCGGCCTCGAAGTACAGGTCGGCGCGGTTGCGCTCGGCGGCGGCGGCCAGTTCGCCGGTGTAGTCGGCCAGCAGCGCCTTGTTGGCGGTGATGACCGACTTGCCCGCGTTGAGCGCGGAGAGGATCAGCGCGCGGGCCGGATCGATGCCGCCGACCACCTCGACCACCAGGTCGACGTCGTCGCGGTCGACCAGCGCCTGGGCGTCGGTGGTCAGCAGCTCGGCCGGGATGCCTCGGTCCTTGCTCGCGTCGCGCACCGCGACACCGCGCAGGACCACCGGGGCGCCGACGCGGGCCCGCAGGTCGTCGGCGTGCTCGCGCAGGATGCGCACCACCTCGGTGCCGACATTGCCCATACCGAGCACGGCGACACCGATCGGGCGATCGGGACCCCAGGCCCCGTTGTTGGCCGCTTCGGGCATCACTCAACCTCCAGACTCAGCAGATCCGCCACCGTCTCCCGGCGCAGCACCAGCCGGGCACTGCCGTGGCGCCCCGCCCCCAACGCCGGGGGCCGCGGGTGGGTGTAACGGCGGGGGATGGAATAGGACGTCGCCCCGCTGGGGGCCCCCGCCGAGAGATGCCCCCGGCCCGCAACGGGCAGCCTCCAGGCGGG
>NZ_JARWRU010000687.1 GCF_029867845.1 Nocardia farcinica
CGCGCGGGCTGGGGGGGCCCCCGCCCCCCCCCCCCCCCCCCCCCCCCCCCCGCCGGGGCTTTCCCGCCGGGGGGGGGGGCCCCGTTCGCTGTCGCATCCGGTTTTCCCGGGGGCTCGAGAATTCGACGTGGCTCCGGTAGGGCAGGATGAGAGAGCTTTGCCGGGCGGTTCCGAATCCCTGCCGGAACCACGCCGTCCGAGGGCTCACCGAGGGTGAGCAGAGCCGATCGCCGAAGGAGAGAGACATCGATGACCGACCCGGGAACCGCGCGTCCTGGATATCGCCGGGTACTGCTCAAACTGGGTGGTGAGATGTTCGGCGGCGGAAAGGTCGGACTCGACCCGGACGTCGTGGAGACGGTCGCCGAACAGATCGCCGAGGTCGTCGCGACCGGCGTGCAGGTGGCCGTGGTGATCGGCGGCGGCAACTTCTTCCGTGGCGCCGAGCTCGAGGAGCGCGGTATGGAGCGCGCCCGCTCGGATTACATGGGCATGCTCGGCACCGTGATGAACTCCCTCGCCCTGCAGGACTTCCTGCAGAAGCAGGGCGTTGACACCCGCGTGCAGACCGCCATCACCATGGGGCAGGTGGCCGAACCGTACCTGCCGCTGCGCGCCAAGCGGCACCTGGAGAAGGGCCGCGTCGTCATCTTCGGCGCGGGCATGGGCATGCCCTACTTCTCCACCGACACCACCGCCGCCCAGCGCGCGCTGGAGATCGGCGCGGACGTGGTGCTGATGGCCAAGGCGGTCGACGGCGTGTTCGACGCCGACCCGCGTGTCGTCGAGGGCGCGACCATGTTCACCGAGGTCACCCACAAGGAAGTGATCGAGCGTGGACTCAAGGTCGCCGATGCGACGGCGTTCAGTCTGTGTATGGACAACCAGATGCCCATGCTGGTGTTCAATCTCTTGGTGAAGGGCAATATCGCCCGTGCGGTCGCCGGTGAGAAGATCGGCACATTGGTTCGGTCCTGAGTCCGCGGCCCGCGGATCATGACGATGACGACGCTGTGGAGGAAATGGCCGTGATAGAAGAAGCGCTCTTCGACGCCGAGGAGAAGATGGAGAAAGCCGTCTCGGTGGCGAAGGACGATCTCGGCACCATCCGTACCGGTCGTGCCAATCCGGGGATGTTCTCCCGGGTCCTGGTCGACTACTACGGGTCGCCCACTCCGGTCACCCAGATGTCCAGCATCACCGTGCCCGAGCCGCGGATGGTGGTGATCAAGCCCTACGAGGCGAGCCAGCTCGGCGCGATCGAGACCGCCATCCGCAACTCGGATCTGGGTGTGAACCCGACCAACAACGGTGACATCCTGCGGATCAGCATCCCGCAGCTCACCGAGGAGCGTCGCCGCGAGATGGTCAAGCAGGCCAAGGGCAAGGGCGAGGACGCGAAGGTCGCCATCCGCAATGTCCGCCGCAAAGCGATGGAAGAGCTCGGGCGGATCCAGAAGGATGGCGAGGCGGGCGAGGACGAGGTCGGCCGCGCGGAGAAGGAACTCGACAAGACCACCGCCAAGTACGTCGGTCAGGTCGACGAACTGGTCAAGCACAAGGAAGCCGAACTCCTCGAGGTCTGAGCACGACCCGAGGGCCCGCCCGGGCGGGGGACGAAACGGAATACACGAGTGAGCGACGGGACAATCGTGGCCGAGAAAGCCGCCGCCGAGGGTGCGGCCGACGAGCCGATGCCGGCCAACGGCACACCGGGAACGCCCCATGCGGCGGCCTCCGCCGGGGCGGTTTCACCCACGGCCGCGTCTGTGCCCGCGGCGGCGGTGTCGCCGTCGGCGCCGGTCTCCAAGGCAGGCCGTAACCTGCCCGCGGCGCTGGCCGTCGGCTTCGGCCTGGGGCTCTCGCTCATCGCCATCCTGTTGTTCGCCCCGCTGGTGTTCATCCCGTTCGCCGGCGCGGGCATCGGCGTGGCGACCTGGGAGGTCGCCAAGCGGCTGCGCGAGGCCGATGTGCTGGTCCCGTGCATCCCGCTGGTGCTGGGCGGGCAGGCGGTGTTCTGGCTCGGCTGGCCGTTCGGGGCCGAGGGCGTGCTCGGCGCCTTCGCCCTCACCGCGCTGATCTGCATGGTCTGGCGGCTGTTCGACCACGGCCTTAGCACCGCCCCGCGCAACTTCCTGCGCGACACCGCCATCACCGTGTTCACCCTGGCTTGGGTGCCGCTGCTCGGCGCGTTCGCCACCCTGCTGCTGCTCGGGGACGACGGCAACCTGCGGGTGCTGACGTTCATGATCCTGGTGGTCTGCTCGGATGTGGGCGGCTATGTGGCGGGTGTGCTGTTCGGCAAGCATCCGATGGTGCCCTCGATCAGCCCGAAGAAGTCCTGGGAGGGTTTCGCCGGCTCGCTGGTGTTCAGCGTGATCGGCGGCCTGCTGACGGTGACGCTGCTGCTCGACGCCAACTCGATGATCGGTGTGGTGCTCGGCATCGGTCTCGTCGTGGTGGCCACCGTGGGCGATCTGATCGAATCGCAGACCAAGCGCGAACTCGGCATCAAGGACATGGGCACGTTGCTGCCCGGCCACGGCGGGATCATGGACCGGCTCGACTCCATGCTGCCCTCGGCGTTCGTCTCCTGGCTGGTGCTGAGCACCCTCATCTGATCCCGGGAACCGATCCCCGGCGCGCCGTGTCGCCGATTTGCCGTGGTCGTCGCACGGCATCGGCCATGATCGAACCATGTCCGCGAACGACGAATACGAGCCGCCCCTCGTCGAGCCGGGGGAGCCGGGCGATCCGGGGCTGCCGGAGCCGGAGAGCGGCCGCGAGGTCAGCCTGACGTCCAGGGCCGGGTACGCGTGGACCGCGCTGGTGCTCGGCGCGCTCATCCTCATCCTGCTGTTGGTGTTCATCCTGCAGAACCTGACCTCGGTCGGCGTTCGCCTGTTCTTCTGGGAGTTCACCCTGCCGCTCGGCGTCGCGGTGCTGTTGTCGGTCATCGGCGGCGCGCTGGTGATGGCGCTGGTGGGCGGCGTGCGCATCCTGCAACTGCGGCGCGTGGCCAAACGCTGAACCCCGACCCGACCTGGGTCGGCGCTCCCGGCGGCCGGATGGGACACTGGAAGAACTATGGCCGTCTCCCTTCCCCTCGTCTTCGATGCCCCGCGCCGCGGTATGCCGCCGCGCCATCTCGCCGATCTCGACGCGGACGGCAGGCGCGCGGCGATCGAGGAGCTCGGACTGCCGAAGTTCCGGGCCGACCAGATCGCTCGCCAGTACTACGGCCGACTGCAGGCCGATCCGGCGCTGATGACCGATCTGCCCGCGCCGGTGCGCGCCGCGGTGGGGGAGGCGCTGTTTCCGCCGCTGCTGAGCGTGGTCAAGCACGTGGCCTGCGACGACGGAACCACCCGCAAGACCCTCTGGCGCGCCGGTGACGGCACGCTGCTGGAGAGCGTGCTCATGCGCTACTCCGATCGCAACACCTTGTGCATCTCCAGTCAGGCGGGTTGCGGCATGGCCTGCCCGTTCTGCGCGACCGGCCAGGGCGGCCTGAACCGCAATCTGTCCACCGCCGAGATCGTCGACCAGGTCCGCGCCGCGGCGGCCGCGCTGCGCGACGGCGAGGTGGCCGGCGGGCCGGGCCGGTTGTCGAACATCGTGTTCATGGGCATGGGCGAGCCGCTGGCCAACTACAAACGTGTGGTCGCCGCCGTGCGCCGGATCACCTCGCCCGCGCCGGACGGCCTCGGCATCTCCCAGCGCAACGTGGTCGTCTCCACGGTCGGGCTGGCACCGGCCATTCGTAAGCTCGCCGACGAGGGCCTCTCGGTGACGCTGGCGGTCTCCCTGCACACCCCCGACGACGAGCTGCGCGACACGCTGGTGCCGGTCAACAATCGCTGGCCGGTCGCCGAGGTGCTCGACGCCGCCCGCTACTACGCCGACCGCACCGGACGCCGGGTGTCGGTGGAGTACGCGCTGATCCGCGACGTCAACGATCAGCCGTGGCGGGCGGACATGCTCGGCGCCAAGCTGCACAAGGCGCTCGGTTCGCGGGTGCACGTCAACGTCATCCCGTTGAATCCGACGCCGGGTAGCCAGTGGGATGCCAGCCCGAAGCCGGTGGAGCAGGAGTTCGTACGCCGGGTGAACGCCCAGGGCGTGCCGTGTACCGTCCGTGACACCAGAGGTCAGGAGATCGCCGCCGCCTGTGGCCAGCTGGCGGCGGAGAACTGACGCGACGCGAGCGCGACAAACGGGGGACCAGTGCTGCAACCGGGGGCCGTCTTCGCCGGCTACACCGTGGAGAAGTTGCTCGGCAAGGGCGGAATGGGCGCGGTGTACCTCGCCAGGCACCCGCGCCTGCCCCGCCGCACGGCCCTCAAGCTGCTGAACCGCGAGGCCTTCGCCGACCAGGAACTGCGGGCCCGGTTCGAACGGGAGGGCGAGCTCGTCGCCCGCCTCGACCACCCGAACATCGTCGCGGTCTACGATCGTGGGCTCGAGGACGAGCAGCTGTGGATCGACATGCAATATGTCGACGGGGTCGACGCGTCGTCGCTGGACGCGCGGACGCTGCCGCCCCCGCGCGCCGCGCAGATCGTCGCCGAGACCGCCGCCGCCTTGGACTACGCGCACCGGATGGGCGTGCTGCATCGTGACGTCAAGCCGGCGAACATCATGCTCTCGCGAGCGGCGGGCCAGGAGCGGGTGTTCCTCACCGATTTCGGCATCGCCCGCCCGCAGGAGGACACCGCCCATCTGACCAGGACCGGCACGGTGACCGCGACCCTGGCCTACGCCTCCCCGGAACAGCTCACCGGCGGTCACATGGACCATCGCACCGACCAGTACGCGCTGGCGTGCACACTGTTCTGGCTGCTGACCGGGCGGGTGCCGTTCCACGCGACCCAGCCCGTCGCGGTCATCCACGGGCACCTGCGCGAACAGCCGCCCGCGCTGAGCTCGGTGCGCGTCGGTATGCCGCCCGCCTTGGACACAGTGCTGAACCGGGCGCTGTCCAAGCACATCGAGGAGCGCTACGACTCCTGCGGAGAGTTCGCCGCCGCGGTCCGGCAGGCGATGGGATTGCCCGCGCCCGGCGCGCCGCGCGCCGGGTACCCGAGCGCGCCATCCGTGCCGCACGCCTCGACGCCGCCCGGTGGGCCGTTCGCTGCGGCTCCGTCGGCCGGCCCGCACGGTCAAGGAGCGGCGTTCGCCGGGCAGGCACCCGTACCACCCGCCGGGCACCACGCCCCCGGGGCACCGGTCGGGCACCGCGCTCTGGGATCGGCCGGGCAGCCCGGCCCCGTCGCCTCGAATCCGGCGATGTCGACCCCGCCGCATGCCGGTCTGCGGCCGGGACCACAGCCCTTCGCCGCGCCGGTCGGCCGGGCGCACCAGGCCGGTCGGGGTTGGTCCGCGGCGTCCGGGAGGCCGGCGCCCGGCGGCCCCGCGCCCCGGCGGCGGTCGGGCGCGGCCGTGCCGCGGATCAACCAGCTGGTGGGGCAGCTGCTGATAGGCCGGGTGGGCGTGTGG
>NZ_JARWRU010000688.1 GCF_029867845.1 Nocardia farcinica
CGCACGTGGGCCGGGGCCGCCTTTGTCCAGTCGAGCGGGGACAGCTCGCAGGACTTCGCCGGGCCGCCGCCGGGCGGCGCCGAGGTGCGCGCCCGCGCGGGGACGCGGGCGCGCATGATGGTCATCGGCGAAGGCGCGGGCTCGGGGTTCGCGCTGTGCCCGTGGTGCGGCTGGGCCGATCCGTTCGATCCGAGGAACTCCACCAAGCACGACCACCCGGTGACCGGGGCGCCGTGCGCGGGCAAACCGTCGGTGGTCTCGCTGGCGCACAGCTACGAGACCGATGTCGCCGAATTCACCTTCACCGATGTCATCGACGACAAGGCCGGCGAATCCACCTGGCTGTCGGTGCTCTACGCCCTGCTCGAAGGAGCCTCGGAGGCGCTGGAGATCAGCCGGGACGACATCGACGGCACGCTGTCGTGGAGCGCGGACGGCCGTCGGTCCATCGTGCTGTTCGACACCGTCCCCGCAGGCGCAGGCGCGGCCAAGCAGATCGCGCGCGAACTCGACAGGGTGCTGAAGGTAGCGGCCGACCGGGTCGCGAACTGCGAGTGCGGGATCGAGACCTCCTGCTACGGCTGCCTGCGCTCCTACCGCAACGAGCGCTTCCACCCCCAGCTGTCCCGCGCGGGCGCGCTGGAGGTGTTCGTCCGGCTGGCACTGACGAGCGCCGCTCCGGCGGCAGAACCGGCCTGGCGGCTCGACGCCGTGCACACGACCGACGCGGTGCGGCAACTGGTGGCCGAGCTGGCGCGCACGGGTGTGCCGGAGCCGTTGGTGGACACCGAGATCGGGCGCTACTACTGGCCGGTGGACATCGCCTGGCCGCAGGCCAAGGTCGTGGTGCTCGAGGACGCCGACGAGGAACGGGTCAGCGGGCTGGCCGCCGACGGATTCCACGTGGTGCGCATGGACTCCACCAGCGCGTCCGAACTGGGCAGGCTGCTGTCGGCCCGCTGACAGCAGCCCGCGGGCGCGGAAACCGGTTCAGCGCAACAGTTCCGAGCGCACACCGGACCAGGTGACGACCAGCTCGTCCCTGGCGCGGCTGGCCGCCACATACAGCAGCGAGCGTTCCCGCCGCCTGGCGTCGGCCTGCTCCTCCTCGGGGACCTGCGCCGCCGTGCGGGCGGGCACATGATCGGTGTCGATGCCCGCGAGCACGACGCAGCGGAACTCCATGCCCTTGCCGCGGTGCATGGTCAACACCTGCACCTCGTCGCCGGTGGCCGGGTCCTTGTCCAGAGCGGCGGCGGGAATGTCGCGGCGGTTCAGCTCCTGGACGAAGCGATCACGATCCTGCGCGGCCCTGGTGAGCACGGCGATCTCGCCCGAGCGGACGCCGCGGCCGAGCCAGGCGCGGATGGTCTCGGCCACCATCCGGTACTGCTCCTCGGTGGAGGCGCATTCGATCAGCTCGGGGGCGGGCCCGAGCCGGGCACAGGTGTAGCCCGCGGTGCTCTCCTGGCCTTCTTCGAGATCGCGGTAGTCGGCGCCCTCCAGAATGCTCACCGCGAAGTGCAGGTTCTGGGCGGTGGTGCGGTAGTTGAGCGTCAGCCTGCTGGAGCGGCCGCGGATGTTGATGCCCAGCCGCTGCAGGACCACCGGCTGGCCGTAGATGCGCTGGTGCGAGTCCTCGGCGATGAACAGGTCGTTCGGGCCCTCGGGCACCAGGGCGCGCAGCAGTCGCCAGTGGGTGGCGTGCAGGTCCTGGGCTTCGTCGACGATGACGTGGTCGGCGAGGTGGCCGTCCGCCGACGCGGCGCGGTCCTGGAGGATCGCGGCGGCCACGGCCAGCACCTCCGGGTAGCTGAGCCTGCCCGCCGCCTGTCCGCGCCGCCGGTACTCCTCGACCACCCGCCACACACCGAGCCGCGGCGCCCGCGACAACCGGACCCCGCGCCCGGCCCTCGGCACCCGCGCGTACTGCTCGGCCGTGGTGACCTCGTTGCCGAGCACCACCGCCACGTACTCCGGCGCGAGGAACCCGGTGGTGGCCAGGCGCGGATCGAGACCGTCGCCCGCCGCCCGCACGGCCTCTGCCCAGCCGACGTCGTCGCCGACCCGCTTGCGCCGCCGCGCGCCCGAGCCGGAGCCGAGGATCCGCTCGGCGGCGGCCTGATAGGCGGGCTCGGGCGCCCTGCTCACCACGGCCTGGGCCAGGCTGTCCACGCCCGCGACATACACGCCGGGGTCGCCGAGCCGATCGGCGACAGGGAGCGACGGGTCGAGCGCGCGCAGATCGGCCAGCATGGTCGTGGCGAGGGTACGGTTGAAGGTGGTCAGCACCACCCGCGCGCCGGGATCGCTGTCGAGCAGGTACTTGGCCCGGTGCAGGGCCACCACCGTCTTGCCGGTGCCCGCACCGCCGGACAGCCGGAACGCGCCCTGATAGTCGCGCTCCACGTAACGCCGCTGTTTGGGGTGCAGGAAGACACGCCAGGCGGCGAAATCGCCGTCCTCGATGACCCGGCGCAGCTCGTCGTTGTCGTCGATGAGGGTGAACTGCATCTTCGTCGCCGGATGGTCCAGGGCGGCGAGGATCTGCTCGTTCTCGTCCAGGGACTCGTCGACCGGGGTCTCGGTGAAGCCGAGGGCGTCGCGGATCTCCTCGATATCGCGGCCGACCGCCAGCTCGAGCAGCGCGTTCTGCTGCCAGGCGACCTCGCTGTCCTGCGCGACGGTGAGCAGCTCGTCCTGGTCGGCGGCGGCCAGCGCGCGCCCGGCCAGGTCGGGGTCGAGGCCGAGGCGGTCGGTCAGGTCGACCATGGTGTAGCCGACGTGGCCGAGGTAGCCGACCGGGTTCGCGGCCAGCCGGGCCAGCTGACCGGTCGGGTCGGGGACCACCGAGCGCTTCTTGCGGTCGGCCTGCCCGTCGAGTTCACCGACGATGCCCTCCAGCACGCCGTTGACCGGATTCACCCGCAGCGTCGACTTCTCCGCCAACTTGTTGGCGACATCGTGCTTCCAGGTGCCGAGGTAGATGTAGGTGGTGTCGCCCGCCTTGCCGTCGATGCGGAACATGATGGCGCGGTAGTTGATGTCGACCCGGCCGGTGCGGACCCGCCGGTCCACCGCGCCCTGGATGGGTTCGATGTGCAGGCCCGGCAGGGTGTCGTCGGCCCTGACCTTTTCGAAGAAGTCGTAGACCTTGTTCTTGATCGAGCCGTCCAGCCGCGGCATCGACTTGTTGTTCGTGGCCCAGACGACCAGCGCCATCCCCGGAACTCTCCTCGCCTCTGTCCGCTCCGCCCGGTCAGCTGTCCGGCGGACTACGAGCGGCGGTCACCGTAACCGTCGAACCGTACCGCGCTGAGCACCCCTCGCGTGTCGGTCGATCCGTCGACACCGGTCAGCGGGGCGGCGCGGCTGGTCACCGTGGAAAGGCATCGTCCGCCCCGGGTCTGTCGATTCGGCGCAGGCCCGATCGTCATCTCTGTGCACGGGTCGACGCCGGATACTGGATCCGGCCCCGGCGAGAAGGAGAGACCGATGCGGTACGCGTTCCTGATCCACCACGAAGAGCCCGCCGACGGCGAGATCCCGGCCGAGGCGATCGAGGAGATGCGGCGGGCGTTCGGCGCCTACGGCCGCGCGTTGCAGGAGGCGGGGGTGCTGGTCGGCGCGGACATCCTCGCCGGTCAGCAGGCGAGCACCACGGTGACCCGGCGCAACGGGTCGTCGCAGGTGCAGGACGGGCCGTTCGCGGCGACCAAGGAGGCGCTGGCCGGGGTGTTCGTGGTGGACGTGCCCGATCTGGACGTCGCGCTCGGCTGGGCCGAGAAGTGCCCGGCGGCGAGCTACGCGGTGCTGGAGGTGCGGCCGGTGGCCACCTCCTGCGTCGCGGGCGAGTGGACGTGACCGATGCCGTGCGGCGGGCTGCCGAGGCGGCGGCCCGCACCTCCTACGGCCGGTTGCTCGCCCTGCTGGCGGCTCGCTGTGGCGATGTGGCGCTGGCCGAGGACGCGCTGGCCGACGCCTTCGAGCGGGCGCTGCGCACCTGGCCGGTCGGCGGCGTTACCCCCCCCCCCGACGCGGGGG
>NZ_JARWRU010000689.1 GCF_029867845.1 Nocardia farcinica
GGGGGGGCGGGGTGGGGGGGCGCGGGTTTTTTTGTGGCCGCTCCCCACCGCCCCGCCGGGGCGCGGGCGCCGCCCCCCCGCGACCATGAAACCGACATTGTGCCGGGTGCGCTCGTATTCGGCGCCCGGATTGCCCAGGCCCACCACGAGGGCGGGCCCGGTCGCAGAGTCGGTCATCTGTTCGTTCGTCTGTTCTCGAGGTCGAGAATTACTCGGCGGACTCGCCCTCGGCGGCCTCTTCCTCGGTGGCCTCGGCGGCCGGAGCGGCGATCACGTTGACGACCAGCAGCTCGGCGTCGCCGGCCAGGCTCACGCCCTCGGGCAGCGCGAGCGCGCCCGCGGTGATCTGGGTGCCGGCCTCGACGCCCTCGACGGAGACCTCGATCGACTCGGGCAGGTTCAGCGCGTCGGCCTCGACGGAGATGGTGGTGGCCTCCTGGGTGACCAGGGTGCCGGGGGCGGCGTCGCCGGTGACGGTGACCGCGACGTCGGCGACGACCTTCTCACCGCGCTTGACGATCAGCAGGTCGGCGTGCTCGATGTAGCGGCGGATCGGGTGGACCACGACCGACTTGGTCAGCGCCAGCTGCTTCTCGCCCTCGATGTCGAGGTTCAGCACCGCGTTGGTGCCGTGCTCGCGCAGGATCGCGGCGAAGGCCTGGGCGTTGAGCGACAGATGCTTGGGCTCGGCCTGGTGACCGTAGAGGACGGCGGGCACGTTGCCCGCGCGACGGGTGCGGCGAGCGGCGCCCTTGCCGAATTCGGTACGGACGGACGCTACGAGAAGGTTGGCGTCGGACATGACTGGATCTACTCCTACGGCTCTTCCGGGCTGGTCAACAGGTCCCGACAGGGTGGGTGGCGCCCTGCGTGATGGGGTTCGTCTACTCGTCCGGGCGAAGAACGAACGAGGACGGCCGGAAGCCGCGCCGCGTCGATCACGGTGTCGCACCACGTGCGTCACACGTCTGGAGGACACCCTCGCCGAGACAACCCGAACACCATACCCCAGCCCGCGCATCGGATCTGAATCGGGTGGTCAGCGCATCGCGGCCCCGCCCAGGTCACGGCGGGCGCGGCCCCGGCGGCCGTGCGGGCGGTCCGCGCGATTAGGCTGGTTCGATTGTCCGCCCCTCGTCGCGCGAAAGGTTCCCCCATCGTGACCGCCCCCGAAGACGCCGCCGCGCCCACACCACGCGGGCTGACCGCCGAAGTCGCCCGGCGCCGCACCTTCGCGGTCATCTCCCATCCCGACGCGGGCAAGTCAACGCTCACCGAGGCCCTCGCCCTGCACGCCAGGATGATCTCCGAGGCGGGCGCCATCCACGGCAAGGCGGGCCGCAAGTCCACCGTCTCGGACTGGATGGAGATGGAGAAGGCGCGCGGCATCTCGGTCAGCTCCACCGCGCTGCAGTTCAACTACCGGGCCGCGGGCAGCGATGTCGACAGCGTGATCAACCTGGTCGACACCCCCGGCCACTCCGACTTCTCCGAGGACACCTATCGGGTGCTCACCGCGGTCGACGCCGCGGTCATGCTCATCGACGCCGCCAAGGGCCTGGAACCGCAGACGCTGAAGCTCTTCCAGGTCTGCCGTCATCGCGGCATCCCGGTCATCACCGTCGTCAACAAGTGGGACCGACCCGGCCGCGCGCCGCTGGAACTGCTCGACGAGATCCAGGAGCGCATCGGGCTCACCCCGACGCCGCTGTTCCTCCCGGTCGGCATCGCGGGCGACTTCCGCGGCCTGCTGCGCCGCGGCCCCGAGGGCGAGCCCTCCGAATACATCCACTTCACCAGGACCGCGGGCGGAGCGACCATCGCCCCGGAGGAGTCGCTGACACCGGAGCAGGCGCGGGAGCGCGAGGGCGAGGCCTGGGTCACCGCCGCCGAGGAATCCGAACTGCTCGCGGCCATGGGGCAGGACCACGACCAGGAACTGTTCCTGGCCGGGCAGACCTCCCCGGTCATCTACGCCTCGGCCATGCTGAACTTCGGCGTGCGGCAGCTGCTGGAGACGCTGGTGGCGCTGGCGCCCGCGCCGGGACCGCGCAACGACGTGCACGGGGTCGCGCGGCAGACCGGCGATCCGTTCAGCGCCGTGGTGTTCAAGGTGCAGGCGGGCATGGACACCGCCCATCGCGACCGGCTGGCCTTCATGCGCATCGTCTCCGGCGAGTTCGAGCGCGGCATGGTGGTCACGCACGCGCAGACCGGGCGGCCGTTCGCCACCAAGTACGCGCTGACCGTCTTCGGCCGCGAGCGCTCCACGGTCGACACCGCCTACCCGGGCGACGTGGTCGGCCTGGTGAACGCCACCGCGCTCGCGCCTGGCCACACCCTGTATGTGGACAAGAAGGTGGAGTTCCCGCCGATCCCCTCGTTCGCGCCGGAACACTTCGCGGTGCTGCGGGCGCAGAGCGCGGGCAAGTACAAGCAGTTCCGCAAGGCCATCGATCAGCTCGACTCCGAGGGCGTGGTGCAGGTGCTGCGCAACGACGCGCGCGGCGACGCCTCGCCGGTGCTGGCGGCGGTCGGTCCCATGCAGTTCGAGGTGGTCACCGCGCGCATGCTCGCCGAGTACAACGTGGAGACGACCCTCGATCACCTCGGCTACTCGCTGGCGCGGCGCACCGACGCCGCCTCGGCCGATGGCTTGGGCCGCCAGCGCGGCGTCGAGGTCTTCACCCGCACCGACGGGGCGATCCTGGCGCTGTTCAGCGACAAGTGGCGGTTGCAGTACATCGAGAAGGAACACCCGGAGTTCACCCTCGAACCGCTGGTCGCCGCCGCCGACAACTGAACGGGCCGGAGCCGGGCCGCCGACGACCGATGCGGTGACCGCCGAGCCGCGGGCGACCGGCCCGGTGGGGATCGAGCCGGTCAGCCGGTGCCGGACTCGCGGTAGGCGGGGGTGCGCGGGTCGCGCTGGATGGAGGTGATGCCGTCCTCGTGGGCGATCAGGCCCCAGCGGTCGGAGGTCAGGCGCAGGCTCGGCACGTCGCTGAGCGAGAGCACCACCTCGTAGGTGCGCTGGTAGCCGGTGTGCGCGATGCGCCAGACGCCGTCGCCGCCGCGGACGTAACGGTCGTGGTAGTAGGCCGCGCCGCGCATGAGCAGATTGTGCTCGGGGATGAGCACGGTGTCGGCCAGGTACCAGGTGCCGGTGGCGATGTCGCCGGTGACGTCGATCTCCGGCTGGTCGCAGCGGTGTTCGGTGATGACGTGCGAGTCCAGGGTGTTGCGCAGGAAGGCAACGAACGCCTCCCGCGACTCGAACTGCAGATACTCGCTGTAGGTGGCGGTCGCCTCGGGGACCATGGTGTCGGCGAACTCGTCCCAGTCCTTGGTGTCCAGGCAGCGCAGGTAGCGGTACTTGAGCCTGCTGATGGCGTGGATGTCGGCGAAGGTCGCCAGATCTGTCGTGGCCGCGGCGGCCGTGGCGGGTTCGGTCGTGACGGCGGATTCGGTCGCGGCGACGTCCTCGGGGGTGACCACCGGTTCGTCGCCGGTCTCGTCGAGCCCCGCGTCCGAAAGTCCGGTGCCGGAGAGCCCGGTGTCCGAAGGGCCGGTGCCGGAGGTGCCCGCGCCGGACAGGTCGGGCCGGTCGTCCGCGCGGTCGGCGTCCTGCGATCGTGGCCGGCCCGGGGGTGGACCGGATCGCTCGCCGCCGGGGCCGCGGCCGCGGGCGAACATGTCCGCGACTCTGCCCGGACCCCGGTCCGGCTCGCCCTCACGCTCCATACCATTCACGATCCCATCGTGCGCGCGCGAGACCGAGAGTCTTGCCCAGATCTGTATCAGATCGCGACCCGCGACCCGAGCAGGCCCGACGGCTCGTCCGCCGGGATCGGCGACCGCGCGGACCGGCGCCGGGAGCCCGGCGCTGGGCCGGACCGGCCTGCGGATCTAGGCGCGGGGGTCGAGACCGAGCGAGAAGCAGGTGCGGCAGAAGTCCTCGCCGAACTCGGTGAGCCGGATGCTCTTGCGCACGATCTTCGGCGCGCGACCGGCCTTCTTCAGCGCCTCCTCCACGATCGGCTGCACCTCGAGCACCATGTAGCGGCTGAGCACCACGGGGTCGTCGGAGGTGCGGGTGAGGCCGAGCGGGTTGAGGTTGATCAGATAGGACCGCGCCCGGTCCGGGTAGCGCACGCCCGCCTGTTCCGGCACCGAGGTCAGATCGCCGGCCACCAGCTCCGAGCCGATGCCCAGCGGACGGTTGGTGCGCACGTCCACCGAGGGCTGTGGGCCGTTGAGCGCGAGGAAGCGCAGCATGCGGGCCTCGTCGGGGGCCAGCTCGTCGAGGATGCGGTCGTAGGCCGGGTGCACGTCCTCGGTGAAGTAGACATCCGCCGAGCGGGCCAGCAGCGCGTCGCCGCGGCGGCGCAGCTCCTCGGTGGTGGCCGAGCGCAGGTAGGACCCGACCGGGATGGCCTGCTGGTTCGGGCCGGGTGTCGGCACGTAGCTGACGATCTCGCGCACCGAACCCTCGGTGACGCCGAGCGCGCTGCGGGCGATCGAGCGCAGCGCGTTGCCGGTGCGCTCGGCCAGCTCGGCGGAGGACTCTCCGTCCAGGGCGGCCTTGGTGATCTCCTTGGTCATCTCGAGCGAGGTGTTGACCGCCCACTGGCTGCCCCGCACCGCGGTGCCCGCGGCCAGACCGGCCGCGCGGAACACTCCGCGGATCAGCCGTGCCTCGTTGCTGATCTGCCGCTGCTCGACGTCCGAACCCCGTTCGACCGAGCGGGAGCCGGCCCGGGCCACCCCCTGTCCGGTCCTGTCGTCTGCCACGTCAACTCCGAAGTATCGCCGGGTGAACTGATTCGCCCACGGTTGATTCCGATCACAGATTATTGCCCGGCACGCACCACACCGCGAACCCCGGCAGTCCCCATCGGAACCGGACATTACCCTGTGCCGTACGCCACCAGGCCGGCCGACACCGTAGGGCCGGTCACAATGCGGCCGGTCCCTGACCGTGGTGCTACTTTGAGTGCCCGGTGAGGAGGCGGTCACCGGATTTCCGCAGGAGGGCGTCTACGTGTTGGAAAGCGTTTTCGGTGTACACCCGACGATCCTGCTGGAACTTCTGACAATTCCCCTTTTCACTGGTGTCATCGGTTACATCACCAACTGGACCGGCATCCTCATGCTGTTCCGGCCCATCGCCTTCCACGGCGTCCGGGTGCCCGGCCTGCGATCGCTGTACCCCTTCCTGCCCAAGCGCATCCAGGTGCTGCCGCTGCTCAGCTACGACGGCAGGCTCGGCTGGCAGGGCATCGTGCCCTCGCGGGCGGACAAGATGGCCAGCATCGCCGTCGACAAAGGACTGTCCAAACTCGGCAGCGTTTCGGACTTCTATCGCGAACTCGACCCGGACAAGCTCGCCGAACATCTGGCCGCCACCGCCGACGCGCAGATCACCGACATCATCGAAGAGATTCTGCGCCGCGAGCATCCGCAGCTCTGGTACAACCTGCCCAGCCAGTTGCGCGAGCGCGTGCACGCGCGGGTCCGCCAGCAGTTGCCGACCATCCTGCGCGAACTCACCGACGAACTCGGCAAGAACATCGATCAACTGCTCGACGTGAAGCAGATGGTCATTCGTTATTTCCAGGCGCGCCCGCAGCTGTTGAACACCCTGTTCCAGGTCCTCGGCGCCAAGGAACTGCGCTTCATGCAGAACTTCGGTTTCTATTTCGGCGCACCGATGGGTGTGGTGCTGGTGGCGGTGCTGCACCTGACCGGGCTGTCGTCCTGGGTGGTGCTGCCGGTCGGTGGCGTGATCATCGGCTGGGTGGTCAACTGGATCGGCCTGAACATGATCTTCGCGCCCGCCTACCCGAAGTGGTACTGCCCGTGGCGGCAGGGCCTGCTCATCAAGCGCCAGCACGAGATCACCGACGGCTACGCCGAACTGGTCTCCACCCAGGTCATCACGGTCGCCAACATCGGCGACGAACTGCTCAACGGCCCGCGTTCGGACCGCACCCTCCAGATGCTCGAGGACATCCTGCGCCCGGCCGCCGACCGCGCGCTCGGCGCGGCCAGGCCAGCGGTGAAGTTCGTGCTCGGCAGCCGCGAGTACGACACCCTCCAGCAGACGCTGACCACCGAGGCCATGGGCATCGCCCCGGTGGCCTTCGCCGATCCCGAGTTCAACCTCGCACAGGGCAGACGGATCAACGCCTACATCGCCAAGCAGATGGCGGCGCTCGCGCCCCCCGACTTCGTCGACATGTTGCGGTCGGCCATCAAACAGGACGAATGGCTTCTTTTCGTTCATGGCGGTGTGCTCGGCCTGCTCGCCGGATACGCTCATATCCTGATCTTCGGAACGGAAGTGGCGACGACATGGATATGACGGACGAAGCCGACGACAAGCGCCCACCGGGCCGCCCCGCCGAGGGGCTGGTCCCCTGGCCGTCGGCCGAGTCCGCGCCCGCCGCCCGCTCGCGCCGGGTCCCGCTGGTCAAACTGCCCAGGGTCAAGATCATCTCCCCGGTCGCCACCGCCTGGCCCGCGTGCGGGGTCGCCAAGGTGGCTTTGACCGCGGCGGGCGAGGTGGCCGCCTGGTCGGTGGACACCGCCATCGGCGTCACCGGCACGGTGGTCAAGGGATCGCGCGCCGGGCTGCCCGCCCGGGAGGTGCTCGCCGAGGCCGAGGC
>NZ_JARWRU010000690.1 GCF_029867845.1 Nocardia farcinica
GACCCGGACAGTGCCGCCCTGCTCGCCGAATGGCCCGAGGTGGCCGAGAGCTATCGCGGCGAAGAACAGGTGGTACGGGTGCGCGATCGCGAGATCCGCACCGCGCTGCGACGGACCTCGTTGTCGGGCAGCAGCATTCCGCGCGTGGCGTTGCCGCGCTACACCGACCATGGCGAGCTGCTGCGTTTCCTGCGCGCGGAGAACCTGCCCGGCCGTTTCCCGTTCACCGCCGGGGTGTTCCCGTTCAAGCGCGACAACGAGGACCCGGCGCGCATGTTCGCCGGCGAGGGCGACCCGTTCCGCACCAACCGGCGCTTCAAGGTGCTCTCGGAGCACTCCGAGGCCAAGCGGCTGTCCACCGCCTTCGACTCGGTCACCCTCTACGGCCGCGACCCCGACGAGCGCCCCGACATCTACGGCAAGGTCGGCACCTCCGGCGTCTCGGTGGCCACCATCGACGACATGAAGGCGCTCTACGACGGTTTCGACCTGACCGCGCCCACCACCTCGGTGTCTATGACCATCAACGGTCCCGCGCCCACCATCCTGGCCTTCTTCCTCAACACCGCGATCGACCAGGCGCTCGACCGCTTCCGCGCCGAAGCGGGCCGCGAACCCACCGAGGACGAGGCCGCCGAGGTCAGGGCGCGCACGCTGGCGACCGTGCGCGGCACCGTGCAGGCCGACATCCTCAAGGAGGACCAGGGCCAGAACACCTGCATCTTCTCCACCGAGTTCAGCCTGCGCATGATGGCCGACATCCAGGAATGGTTCGTGCGCAACAAGGTCCGCAACTTCTACTCGGTCTCCATCTCGGGCTATCACATCGCCGAGGCGGGCGCGAACCCCATCAGCCAGCTGGCCTTCACCCTCGCCAACGGCTTCACCTATGTGGAGGCCTATCTCGCGCGCGGGATGCACATCGACGACTTCGCGCCCAACCTGTCGTTCTTCTTCTCCAACGGCATGGACCCGGAGTACTCGGTGATCGGCCGGGTCGCCCGCCGCATCTGGGCGATCGCGCTGCGCGACAAGTACGGCGCGGCCGAGCGCTCGCAGAAGCTGAAGTACCACGTGCAGACCTCGGGCCGCTCGCTGCACGCCCAGGAGATGAACTTCAACGACATCCGCACCACGCTGCAGGCGCTGATCGCCATCTACGACAACTGCAACAGCCTGCACACCAATGCCTACGACGAGGCCGTCACCACCCCCACCGAGGATTCGGTGCGCCGGGCGCTGGCCATCCAGCTGATCATCAACCGGGAGTGGGGCCTGGCGATGAACGAGAACCCGCTGCAGGGCGCGTACATCATCGACGAGCTCACCGACCTGGTCGAGGAGGCGGTGCTGCTGGAGTTCGAGCGGATCAGCGAGCGCGGCGGCGTGCTGGGTGCGATGGAGACCGGCTACCAGCGCGGCAGGATCCAGGACGAATCCATGCTCTACGAGCACCGCAAGCACGACGGCTCGCTGCCGATCGTCGGCGTGAACACCTTCCGCAGCGAGCGCCCGGAGCCGGAGCAGACCATCGAGCTGGCCCGCGCGACCGAGCAGGAGAAGAAATCGCAGCTCGACCGGGTGCGCGGCTTCCAGGACGACCACCGGGAGCAGGCCCGCGCGGCGCTGGCCCGGCTGGAGGCGGTGGCCCGCACCGACGACAACATCTTCGAGGTGCTGATGGACGCGGCGCGGGTGTGCTCGCTCGAGCAGATCACCGACACCTTCTTCACCGTCGGCGGGCAGTACCGGCGGAACGTGTGAGGGTGCGGCACGGGGGCACGGCCGGGTGGGCGGCGGTGGTGCGTGAAGCCCTCGCGGCGGGTACCCCCACCCGCGGGGATCGGAGCGAGCAGACGGGACGGACCCGATGAGCATCGACGAGCTGCGCGTGATCGACGCGCACATCCACCAGTGGGACCCGCTGGCGACGCCGCGCGAGTTCAGCTCGACCGCGCGGCTGCTGAAGTACCTGCCGCTGCCGCTGTCGCTGGCGGTGCGCCTGGCGAACGTGCGGGACCGGGAGTTCGTCGGCCACCCGGCCCCCTACCTGGCGCCCTACCTGCCCGCGGACTATCGCGCCGACGCGGCGGGAGTGCCGGTGGAGAGCATCGTGCACATCGAGGTGGATTGGCACGGCAAGGGGCCGACCGCCAAGGCCGAGGAGACCCGCTGGGTGGCCGGGCTGCCGTTCGGGATCGACACCCCGAGGCTGGCCGCCATCGAGGGCTCCGCCGACCCGGCGGCCCCCGGCTTCGCCGAACTGCTCGACGCCCACCAGAGCGCCTCGCCGCTGTTCCGCGGCATCCGCACCATGGTCGCCCACCACCCCGACCCCGACGTCAAGGTGTTCACCCACGATCCAGCGGCACTGACCTCGCGAGCCTTCCTCGACGGTTTCGCCGAGCTGGCGCGCCGGGATCTCGTCTTCGAGGCGTGGGTCTACTCGCACCAGTTGCCGCAGGTCACCGCGCTCGCGCGACGCCATCCCGAGGTGAGGATCGTGCTCAACCACCTGGCCACCCCCGCGGGCGTGTTCGGCCCGATCGGCCGGGAGACCGGCCGCACCCCCGAGCAGCGGCACGCCCTGCTGGAACGCTGGCGCGAGGACATCGCCGAGCTGGCGTCGCTGCCGAACGTGGTCGCCAAGGTCAGTGGACTGGCCATGCCGGTGCTCGGGCATCCGGTGCCCAAGGCCGGGCAGAGCACCCCCGCCGAGGTGTTGCTCGACCGCATCCGCCCGCTGGTCACCCACGCGCTGGACTGCTTCGGCGCGGACCGGCTGATCTGGGGATCGAACTTCCCGGTGGACAAACCGATCACCACCATCGCCGCGAGCGCGACCGCGGTGTGCACCGCCCTCACCGAGGCCGGCGCCGACCGGGCCGCGGTGCAGAAGGTGTTCGCGGACAATGCCGCCCGGGTCTACCGCATCGAGCCGCCTTCCTGAGAGTCTGGAAGGCGCAGCGGACGGCGACGAGGCCGTCCCCGCACGGAGGAGATCGCCATGCCGAGACCATCACGTGACAGCTACGACCACGAGATCATCGTCGTGGGAGCAGGATTCTCCGGCATCGGTGCGGCGATCAAACTGCGCGAGGCCGGTTTCGACGATTTCCTGATCGTGGACGACGCCGACGGCGTCGGCGGCCCCTGGGACTGGAACACCAATCCCCGTGTCGCGGTGGGCATCCCCACCATCAGCGACCAGTTATCCTTCGCCCAGCGCGACGACAGGTGGCGGGTGTTCG
>NZ_JARWRU010000691.1 GCF_029867845.1 Nocardia farcinica
ACACGGTCGCGCGCGCCTACCGGGAACTGGAGGAGGACGGCGTGCTGGAGACCAAGGGCAGGCTCGGCACCTTCATCGCCTCCTCCGGCGATCCCACCACCGACGCCGCGGGCCGGGCCGCCACGGCCTATGTGGCGGCGATCCGGCGCCTCGGCCTGGACGACGAGGCCGCGCTGCACTACGTGCGGGCCGCGCTGGACTGACCGACCCGGCCGCGCTGGACTGACCGACCCGGCCGCGCTGGACTGACCGGCCCGGTCGCGCTGGACTGACCGACCCGGCCGCGCCGGACGAGCCGACAGCGTGCCGCACCTGATCAGCGCCAGCTGGGCAGCCACAGCCGCAGCTGCCACTCCTGCGGGCTGATCGCCATGGCCGACATGATCGGCCAGAACCAGATGAAGGTCGCCACCACGATGCCCAGGTAGAGGCACACCGCGAGCAGACCGAGATTGCGGCGCTCGTCGGGGACCAGGAAGGCGTTGGGGTCGGCGACCCGGTGCGGGGCCGCCCGCGCCGGGCCGATGATGTCGCCGAGCACCAGCGCCACCGCCATCATCAGGAACGGGGCCAGCGGGACCGCGTAGAAGAAGTACATCTGCCGGTCCAGGGTGAGGAACCACGGCAGCAACGCCGCACCGTAGCCGGCCAGCACCGCGCCGTAGCGCCAGTCCCTGCGCACCGCCCAGCGCCAGATCCCCCAGGCCAGCACCGGCAGCGAGATCCACCAGATGGCGGGGGTGCCGATCAGCATGACCGCCTTCACGCACTGGCCGGGCTCGCAGCTGGCCACATTGTCGGCGTAGTAGTAGAGCATCGGCCGCAGGCCCATGGGCCAGGTCCACGGCTTGGACTCCCACGGGTGGATGTTGCCCGCGGAGTTGGTCAGGCCGGCGTGGAAGGTCAGCGACTCGCCGCTGTAGTACCACAGCGAGCGCAGCGCCGCGGGCACGAACGACCAGGTGCCGTCGGTGCCGATCTGGTTGCCCACCGCGTGCCGGTAGACGGCGGTCTCACTGGCGAACCAGGCCGCGTAGCTGCCGAGATACACCCCGAACGGCACCACGACCAGCGCGTACAGCGCGGGGCCGATATCGCGCAGGGCGGTGCCGCGCCATGGGCTCGGCACCCCGTAGGCGCGCCGGGCCGACAGGTCGAACAGCACGCTCATCAGACCGAAGACGGCGATGAAGTACACCCCCGACCACTTGGTGCCGCAGGCCAGCCCGAGCAACACACCAGCGCCGAAACGCCACCAGCGCACCCCGAGGCGCGGCCCCCACCTGCTCACGGCGATCCTGCCCTCCGCGTCGGCGCGGGCCAGCCGCCTGCGCACCTCGTCGCGGTCGACGATCAGGCAGCCGAAGGCGGCGGTGACGAACAGGGCCATGAAGATGTCGAGCATGCCGATGCGCGAGGACACGTACAGCACGCCGTCGGCGAGCATGAGGATTCCCGCGATCGCACCGACCAGGGTGGAACGGGTCATCCGTCGCACGATGCGCACCACCAGCAGCACCAGCACCGTGCCCGCCAACGCGGCGCTGAACCGCCAGCCCCAGCCGTTGTAGCCGAACAGCAGCTCGCCGAACGCGATCATCTGCTTGCCCACCGGCGGGTGCACCACCAGGCCGTAGCCGGGGTTGTCCTCCACACCGCCGCCGGTGAGCATCTGCCAGGCCTGCGGCGCGTAGTGCTTTTCGTCGAAGACCGGGGTGCCGCCGTCGGTCGGGTAGTTGAGGACGCTGAAGCGGGTGACGGCCGCCAACGCGGTGAGCACGGCGGTGACCACCCAGCCGCGCAGGGTGTCGACCGGCCCGAAATCCGGGGAGGGGCGCAACGGGGCCGGGCTCGACCAAATGGTGGCCGCGGCCCCGGGTGTGGTCGGGCGGTCGGTCACCTGGGTCACGGACCCGATCGTATTCGGTACCCCCGGGGGGAGGTGGAATCGGCCGATTAGGCTGGGGCGACAGCGATGGAGA
>NZ_JARWRU010000692.1 GCF_029867845.1 Nocardia farcinica
CCCCCCCCGCCGCGCTCCCCCCCTGGCGGGTGCCCCGGGGGGGGGGGGGGGGCGCGCCCCCCCCCCCCCCCCCCCGCCGCCCCCCCCCCCCCCGGGCCCCCCCCCGACTCGTCGTGTGAGGGCCTAGGGTCGGCGGCTCACATGGCCACCTGGTGCTGCCGCTGAGCCTGGAAGAAATCGGCCCAGGAGGTGACCTCGGGGTGCTGCTTGAGCAGCGCGCGGCGCTGCCGCTCGGTCATCCCGCCCCACACACCGAATTCCACTCGATTGTCGAGAGCGTCGGCTCCGCACTGCATGAGCACCGGGCAGTGCCTGCAGATCGTGGCCGCCTTGCGCTGCGCCGCGCCTCGGACGAACAACTGATCGGGATCGACTTCCTTGCATCGGGCCTGGGAAACCCAGGCGATTCGTGCTTCGGCCTGCTCCACGTTCAATCGAGCGATGGGGGTTGTCGTTTGCATTTGGTGTGCCCCTTTGCAGTCCGAACACCGGTGGCCGGCGCTCCAGAATCGCGTGCCAGTCGCAGCGTCCCTTTTCCCTAGCTGCGGACTGAACCACATTCCACTTTGAGTGTTAGCTCCATCACACTGGGTCTCAATCTAGGTAAAGGTATGGCCCGAGCGCAAGACCGTTGCGTGATCTTTTGGTACGCCCGTGCATGCAATCGGATATTTAAGACCGGTCGGTCGGTTGATAGTTGCGACACGCCGAAACGACACGCCGAACACGCACGTGGAACACGCGGACTCGCCGTTATGGAAGCGGACACGCCCGAGGGGCTCGAGCACACCCGCAGCCCCGTCGGCGGCACCCCGTACTCTTGGCACCGTGTCGAACGTGCCGATCACACATACGCTCGCCAAGCTCGCCGGAAGCTGCGTGCTGGCCGCCGTGCTAGTGGCGGGACTGCTGTTCCCCCTCGCCGGTGGTTTCGGGTTCGTCTCCAACCGCGCCGCCGACGCCGTGGACAACGTCTCCGCCGAGCTGGTCGAGGGCACCGTCCCCGCGGTGTCGACGATGGTCGACGCGGCGGGCAACCCGATCGCCTGGCTCTACGAGCAGCGGCGGTTCGAGGTGCCGAGCGACCGGATCTCCAACGACATGAAGCTGGCGATCATCTCGATCGAGGACAGGCGCTTCGCCGACCACGACGGCGTCGACTGGCAGGGCACCGTGCGTGCCTTCCTGACCAACACCAGCAGCGGCGAGGTGCAGCAGGGCGCCTCCACCATCGACCAGCAGTACGTGAAGAACTTCCAGCTGCTCGTGGTCGCCAAGACCGACGCCGAGCGCCGCGCCGCCATCGAGACCACCCCCGCGCGCAAGATCCGCGAGATCCGCATGGCGCTGACGCTGGACAAGGAGCTGTCCAAGGACGAGATCCTGACCAGGTATCTGAACCTGGTCCCCTTCGGCAATTCCTCCTACGGCATCCAGGACGCCGCGCAGACCTACTTCGGCATCGACGCCGCCGACCTGAACGTCGCGCAATCGGCCATGCTGGCCGGCATGGTGCAGTCCAGCTCCAAGCTCAACCCCTACACCAACGAGAAGGGCGTGCTGGAGCGGCGCAACACCGTGCTGCAGACGATGATCCAGAACATCCCCGGCCGCGCCGAGGAGTTCCGCGCCGCCATGGACGAGCCGCTCGGCGTGCTGCCCGAGCCCAAGGGCCTGCCCCGCGGCTGCATCGCGGCGGGCGACCGCGGCTTCTTCTGCGACTACGCGCTGCAATACCTGGCCGACGCGGGCATCGGCCGCGAGCAGATCGACAAGGGCGGCTTCCTCATCCGCACCACCCTCGACCCGAAGGTGCAGGACTCGGTCAAGCGGGCCATCAACGAGTTCGCCAAGCCGGACGTGCCGCACGTGGCCGAGGTCATGTCGGTGATCGCGCCCGGCCAGGACAAGCACCCGGTGCTGGCGATGGCCAGCAGCCGCACCTACGGCCTCGACCAGGACGCCAACGAGACCGTGCAGCCGCAGCCGTTCTCCATGGTCGGCAACGGCGCGGGCTCGGTCTTCAAGCTCTTCACCACCGCGGCCGCGATGGAGAAGGGCATGGGCATCAACTCCCAGCTCGACGTGCCGCCCCGGTACGAGGCCAGAGGCATGGGTGACGGTGGCGCCCGCGGCTGCCCGGCCGCCACCTACTGCGTCGAGAACGCGGGCACCTACAAGTCGCCGATGTCGGTGACCGAGGCGCTGGCCACCTCGCCGAACACCACCTTCGTCAAGCTGATCCAGGACGTCGGCGTCACCCCGACCGTCGACATGGCCATCCGCCTGGGCATGCGCTCGTTCACCAAGCCCGCCACCTCCGGCTACGGCAACCAGAGCGTCGCCGAGATGGTGAAGAACCAGAACCTCGGCTCGTTCACCCTCGGCCCGGTGGCGATCAACCCGCTCGAGCTGTCCAACGTCGCCGCGACCCTGGCCTCCGGCGGCCGGTGGTGCCCGCCTTCGCCGATCGCCGAGGTCGTCGACCGCTACGGCAAGCCGGTGCCGCTCACCGAACAGGCCTGCGAACAGGTCGTCGAGCCCGGCCTGGCCAACACCCTGGCCAACGCCATGAGCAAGGACGACACCGCGGGCACCGCGGCGGGCGCGGCCCAGGCAACCGGCTGGAACATGCCGATGGCGGGCAAGACCGGCACCACCGAGAGCCACCGCTCCTCGGCCTTCCTCGGCTTCACCGACTCCCTGGCCGCCGCCACCTACATCTACGGCGACAGTCCGACGCCGAGCGAGATCTGCTCGTTCCCGCTGCGCGCCTGTGGCAGCGGCAATCTCTACGGCGGCAACGAGCCCGCCCGCACCTGGTTCACCGCCATCAAGGGTGTCTCGGGCGAGTTCCCGCCGCCCGTGCTGCCGCCGCTGGACGACAAGTACGTGCGCGGCGCCAACAACGCCCAGGTGCCCGACGTGGTCGGCATGTCCCAGGCGGACGCGACCAGGGCGCTGACCAACGCGGGCTTCCAGGTCTCCGCGGTCGACGGCTCCGGTCCGCCGCCCAAGGGCAGCGTGACCAGCATGGCGCCCAACGGCTCGGCGATCCCCGGCTCGGTCGTGACGATCTACATCAGTGACGGGACCCAGCGTGAGGTACCGACGCCGAGCGCGCCCGCGCCGGGCCCTGCGCCCGCTCCCCCACCGGCGTTGCCGAACTTCCCGCTACCCCCGTGGTGGCCGCGATAGGACATGACAGAACGGGGGGGGGGGGGGGCCG
>NZ_JARWRU010000693.1 GCF_029867845.1 Nocardia farcinica
CCCCCCGGGGTCCCCGGGGCCGGCCGGGGGGGGGCCCGGGGGGCTCTCCCCGCCCATCCCGCTCGGGCCCTCGGCCGCCCAAACCCCGGGCGGCCCCGGTGTTCCGGGGGGGGGGCCGGGGCCTTCGCGTCTGTCCACCGAGCGCGGGCCGCTCAGGGGACAGACGTCAGCGGGCGCGGCGGGCCAGGCGCTCGGAATCGGAGATCAGCACGCTCTTGCCCTCCAGGCGCAGCCAGCCGCGGTGTGCGAAGTCGGCCAGCGCCTTGTTCACCGTCTCGCGGGAGGCGCCGACGAGCTGGGCGATCTCTTCCTGGGTCAGGTCGTGGGTGACCCGCAGTGCGCCGGCCTCCTGGGTACCGAAGCGCTGCGCGAGCTGCAGCAGCGCCTTGGCCACGCGGCCGGGCACGTCGGTGAAGATCAGGTCGGCGAGATTGTTGTTGGTGCGCCGCAGGCGGCGGGCGAGCACGCGCAGCAACTGCTCGGCGATCTCCGGGCGCTGATCGATCCACGCCTTGAGCGCGTCGCGGTCCATGGTGACCGCACGCACCTCGGTGACCGTGGTCGCGGTGGACGTGCGCGGGCCGGGGTCGAAGATCGACAGCTCGCCGAACATGTCCGACGGGCCCATGATCGTGAGCAGGTTCTCCCGGCCGTCCGGGGACCGACGCCCGATCTTCACCTTGCCCGAGGTGATGATGTACAGCCGGTCACCGGGCTCACCCTCGTTGAAGATGACATGACCGCGCGGAAAGTCCACGGGCTGCAGCTGTTTGGCGAGGGCCGCCACCGCGGTTGGCTCTACGCCTTGGAAGATGCCTGCTCTGGCGAGGGCCTCGTCCACGAATGTGCTCCTTTGGGAAATGGCTCTAGTCCTGGACCGAAGCAAATCGGCCGAAAGCGCAGTCTACGCGGCCGTGCGCCGGGGTAGTGACAGACACCACGTTACAAGTGCGTTCCGTGGAACGGGCGGGACGGGCGGATTTCGGGCGCGTCCCGGCGGGCCGCAGCCGTGCTGGCGACCCTCGATCGGCCTTGGGCGGCCTCAGCTGGCGCGGGCGACGTCGATGCCGCCCTGCGCCGATCCTCGGTTGCGCATATTGGCGACGGCGGCGGGCACGCCGATCTCGGTCAGCTCGTCGACCTCGGCGTTGCTCGCCTTGTCGAGGTACTGCTGAACCTCAGGATCCGGTTCGAGAAGTTTGCGGAGCCGATTCTCGAGCCGCTCCATACCGAGGGCGAAGATCATCAACGCCATCGGGAAGAGCACCACAGCGAGTCCTTGCATAGCGTGGAGTAAACACGGTGAAGGTCTCGGATGGAACACGTGGGCCGATCGGAAGGGATCCGTGTCACCCCGATTCCGTATGGTGAACCCGTGCGTGTCTCCCCGTCGTCCACCGCCGCCGATGCCTCGCCCGCCGCCGATCCGCCCGACGTCGCGCCCGCCGCGGAGACGACCGCCGCACCGCCTCCCGCCGCGCCACGCACCCGGAGATCACGCGCGCGACGAGCGGAAACGCGCCTGGGCCTGGTGCGCCGCGCGCGGCGGATGAATCGTGTTCTGGCCGAGGCGTTCCCGGACGCGCACTGCGAACTCGACTTCACCACCCCGCTGGAATTGGCGGTGGCGACAATCCTGTCCGCGCAATGCACCGACGAGCGCGTGAATCTGACCACACCCGCCTTGTTCGCCCGGTATCGGACCGCCCGCGACTATGCGGAGGCGAACCGTGCCGAGCTCGAGGAATTCATCAGGCCGACCGGTTTCTTCCGTAACAAGACGACATCGCTGATAGGCCTGGGGCAGGCGTTGACAGAGAAATTCGATGGTGAAGTACCTCACACACTCGAAGAATTGGTGAAATTGCCGGGAATCGGCCGGAAAACCGCCAATGTGATCCTCGGTAACGCCTTCGGTGTCCCCGGCATCACCGTGGACACCCATTTAGGCCGCCTGGTCCGTCGCTGGGGCTGGACGACCGAGGAGGACCCGGTCAAGGTCGAGCACATCGTCGGCGAACTGATCGAGCGCAAGGAGTGGACGATGCTCTCGCACCGGGTCATCTTCCACGGCAGGCGCGTGTGCCACGCCCGCAAGCCCGCCTGCGGCGCCTGCGTGCTCGCCGCCGACTGCCCGTCCTACGGTCTCGGCCCGACCGACCCGGAGGCGGCCGCCGCGCTGGTCAAGGGACCCGAGCGCGAGCACCTGCTGCGGATGGCCGGCCTGTGAGCCGCCGGGCGGTCGCCGCGCGGATCGGATTGGCGGCGCTCGTCACCGTCGTGGCACTGGCCGTGGCGTTGTGGCCGCGCGGCGGGAGCGAGGACGACGGCGCGCGGGCCCCGGCCGGCGCCGTTCCCGCCGAGCTGCGCGCCGAGGCGGCCCTCGCGCC
>NZ_JARWRU010000694.1 GCF_029867845.1 Nocardia farcinica
GCGGGTGGCGCGGGACTGGCCCATCGACTCGCGCAGCACCTTGCCGCCGCCGAAGACGGCCTCGTCGCCCGCCAGTCCCGGTCCGCCGCTGCGATCCTCGGTGATCTCGATCAGCAGATCGGTGTCGGCCAGGCGGACCCGGTCGCCGGTGGTGGGGCCGAACAGCTCGGCGTAGCGGGCCCGGCTCAGTTCGGTCACTGCTGATCTCCCTCGGCGTGCTTCGGATCGTCCAGGTGCTTCGGATCGTCGAGGCGGCCCGGCGGATTCGGGCCGATGCCGTACACCTCGCGGGTCCCGCCGAGCGGGACGAGCGACACCCGCTGACCGAGGCCGGGCTCGAAGCGCACCGCGGTGCCGGCGGGGATGTCGAGGCGGTGCCCGTGCGCGGCGGCGCGGTCGAACTCGAGCGCGGTGTTGGCCTGCGGGAAGTGCACATGGCTGCCGACCTGTACAGGGCGGTCGCCGGTGTTGACGACGTCGAGCTCGAGCCGCTCGCGGCCGGTGTTGAGCTCGATCACGCCCTCGGCGCAGAGGAATTCACCCGGGATCACGACGCACGCCCTCTCACGCGATCGGCTGGTGGACGGTGACGAGCTTGGTGCCGTCCGGGAACGTCGCCTCGACCTGCACGTCGTGGATCATCTCCGGCACGCCGTCCATGACGTCGGCGCGGGTGAGCACGGTGCGTCCCGAGGCCATCAGCTCGGCTACGGTGCGGCCGTCGCGGGCGCCCTCGAGCACGTGGTCGGTGATGATCGCGACCGCCTCGGGATGGTTCAGCAGCAGGCCGCGGGCCTTCCTGCGCCTGGCCAGCTCGGCCGCATAACTCAGCAGCAGTCGTTCCTGCTCGTGCGGCGACATTCACATCCGGGCTCCTCACCGGTCGGTCGAAGAATGACGGTCATTCTGGCACGGCCGCGCCGGTTGTGCCGGTTGTAGGTCAGCCGCGCTTGGGCAGGTTCGCCAGCCGCACCTGTCCGCGGGCCACGACCCGGTCCTGTTCGTCGGTGATGACGACCTGCCACAACTGCTGGGTCCGGCCGCGGTGGATCGGCGTGGCCTCGCCGCGCAGCACGCCCTCGCGCACCGAGCGCAGGAAATCGGTGTTGTTGTTGACGCCGACCACGGTGCCCTGGTCGCCGTACCAGACGGTGCCCGCGATGCTGGCCAGGGTTTCCACCACGGTGCAGTAGACGCCGCCGTTGACGATGCCTGCGGGCTGGTACAGGTGCGGCTTGACCGTCCACTCACCCGCCACGCGATCGGGGCCGACCTCGGTGTAGCGCAGGCCGAGGAACTCGGTGAAGGTGCCGAGCTCGGCGTCGACCTGGTTCAGCGCTTCCGGCGTCAGGCCGGCGAAACTCTGCTCTGTCATGTGTTTCAGCTTTACACCAGACGAATCAGGGACGGGGAGGGGGATGCCACA
>NZ_JARWRU010000695.1 GCF_029867845.1 Nocardia farcinica
CCGCCCCACCGTGCGCACCCCGCTCGACCTCGCCGCAGCCGCCCAGGCCCCCGCCCCGCGCCCGCCCAAGAGCGTGCTCGCCTACAGCGTCTCCACCGGCTCGCCCGGCCGCGGCCTGCCCGCCTACTGCGAGGACACCGACGAGCAGGAGGAGATCATCGACGAGGTCGTCACCCGCGTCCTCGCCTCGTTCCGGGAGAGCGCCACCGCCGCCGAGAAGCTCGAACTCCAGCGCGCCCGCCCGTCCATCCCCCGCGAGATCGACGGCGCCCTGCTGCTCGACGCCTCCGACGCGCTGCAGAAGTATGACCTCGACGAGGGCATCCGCTACCGCCTGCGCTCGCGCTTCTGGGAGAAGTACGACGAAGGCTGAGCTGGTCAGCCGCTGCCGACCGATCCGCCGCCGCGCGGGACGGGATAGGCGGCGACATCCATGATCACCGAGCCCTCGCACGGGCCGCTGTCGATATCGGTGCGCCAGGAACCGGTCAGCGTGCCGTTCTCCTGCGGCGTGTACGAGGCGACCGAGTGCGCGGGCGCCCACACCTTCGGCACGCCCTCGCCCTGGTAGCAGTCCCACTCCCAGTCGTAGGTGTGCACCCAGCTGGTCCCGTCCCAGGTGTAGCGCGCCGGTAGCGGCAGGGTCGGGTTGGCGGGCGGCGGCCCGGCGATCACCGTCGCCACGCAGGTTCCGTCCGCGCAGGTCGTCTCGAAGGTGTACGTGTCGGCGAAGTCCGGCTCGGGCTGCCGGGCGGCCAGGCTCGTCCCGGTCTTCGACGCGGCGAAGCGCTTGAGCGAGTAGTCGCCCGACCAGGACGGTTGCGCCTGGTCTGTGCCCGCGGGCACGGTCCCGGCCACCGATCCACACACGATCAACGCCACCACCAGTGACATGCGCATGACCAGATCGAACCACCCGGGTGACCCGCGCGCGTCGATCGCGGCGGCGTGTCGAGGTGAGCCACTAGATTGGTGGTTCCGCGCGGCTGTCGTCGTTCGACGAAGGAGCTGACCGATGAACGGCTTCACCCCCCGTCTCCCTCAGCGGCGGGGGGGCGGGCCCCCGCCGCCCCCCCCCGCCCCCCCCCCCCCCCCC
>NZ_JARWRU010000696.1 GCF_029867845.1 Nocardia farcinica
CCCCCCCCCCACGCCGGTGCTGATCGCCGAGATCAACGCGCAGATGCCGGTGGTTCCGGGTTCGCCCCGCATTCCCGTGGAGCGCTTCGCAGCCACGATCAGTACCGATAGGCCGCTGCAGGAGGAGAACCGCCGTCCGGCCGGCGAGCCGGACCTGGCGATCGCCGGGTACATCGCCGAACTGATCGAAGACGGCGACACCGTCCAGGTCGGCATCGGCTCGCTCGGAGCGGCCGTCCACGATGCGCTCTCCGGGCATCGCGACCTGGGCGTACACACCGGCATGATCACCGACGGTGTGCTGGAGTTGATCGACAAGGGCGTGGTCACCGGGGCGCGTAAGCAGATCGATGCGGGACGGGTGGTGGCCGGTACAGCTCTCGGCTCGTCCGAGCTGTACGGGCGGCTCCCGGAATTGCCGGTGCTGTTCCGGCCGACCAGTTACACCCATGCGCCGCAGGTGCTCTCGCAGCTGTCGTCTCTGGTCGCGGTGAACTTCGCGATCGAGGTCGACCTGACCGGGCAGGTGGGGGCGGAGATGAGCCGCGGGACATACCTGGGAGCGGTCGGTGGCCAGGTCGATTTCGCGCGGGCGGCCGCGCTGACCGGCAAGCGGTCCATCATCGCGCTCCGCTCGACGGTGCGCGGACGCTCGTCACTCAAGGCGACCCTCGACGAGGGGGTCGTCACGACCGCGCGTGCCGACGTCGACTGCGTCGTCACCGAACACGGGATCGCGCACCTGCGCGGCCAACCGCTGGCCGAACGCCGGCGCCGCCTCATCGCTGTCGCCGCACCGGAATTCCGCGACGACCTCACCCGCGCTGCGCGTGCCGCAGCGTGACTGCACCAAGGACAGACCGAAGACAGCAGGGTGCGGGCAGCCGCGCCCGAGGACTGATCACTATCGAAAGGATCGACATCATGAGCAACCGAGTCGCACTCGTCACCGGTGGCGCGCAGGGCATCGGCGAAGGAATCTCGCGCAAACTGGCCGCTGTGGGCTTCCGGGTCGCCGTGGCCGACCTGAATCTGGAGGCCGCCCAGCAGACTGCGAAGGAGATCGAGGCGGCGGGCGGTGCGGCCGTGGCCATTTCCGTCGATGTCACCGACACCGCATCGGTGCGCGCCGCGGTGGAGCAGGTCACCACCGAACTCGGCCCGATCGAGGTCGTCGTCAACAACGCCGGCTGGGACGACTTCATGAAGTTCCTCGACACCGACGAGGCCTTCTGGGACAAGATCCTCGAGATCAACTTCAAGGGTGCGCTGCGGGTCAACCACTCCGTGGTGCCGGGCATGATCGAGCGCGGATTCGGCCGTGTGATCAACATCGGGTCGGACGCGGGACGGGTCGGTTCCTCGCTGGAGGCGGTCTACTCGGGCGCCAAGGGAGGCATCATCGCCTTCACCAAGACCCTGGCCCGGGAGGTCGCGACCAAGGGCGTGACCGTGAACACGGTGTGCCCCGGACCGACCGACACTCCCGCGCTGCGCAAGTTCGCCGACAACTCCGGCCAGGACGCCGACAAGGTGATCGGCGGAATGACCCGCTCGGTGCCGATGAAGCGCCTCGCGCTGCCCGCCGATATCGCCGCGGCGGTCGCTTTCTTCGCCTCGGACGAGGCGGGCTACATCACAGGCCAGACGCTGTCGGTCAGCGGCGGCTTGACGATGGCATGAGCGCTGTCGACGTGGAGTGGACAACGATCCGCCGCTACGAGGACGTCGAATACTCTCGCACCGAGGACGGCATCGCCCGGATCATGATCTGTCGGCCCGAGGTGCACAACGCCTTCCGGCCGCAGACCCTGGTCGAAATCTCGGACGCGCTGACCGATGCGCGGGAAGACCCCGAGATCGGCGTGATCGTACTGACCGGACAGGGCGACAAGGCGTTCTGTTCCGGCGGCGATCAGCGGGTGCGCGGCGACACCGGCTATATGACCGACCCGGACCGCCCGGACGCGATAGGCCGTTTCCATGTGACCGATCTGCAGGTGCAGATCCGTCGGCTGCCCAAGCCGGTGGTCGCCATGGTCGCCGGATACGCGATCGGTGGCGGACATGTGCTGCAGATCGTCTGTGACCTGACGATCGCCGCCGACAACGCCCGTCTCGGCCAGGTCGGCCCACAGGTGGGCTCCTTCGACGGCGGATTCGGCGCGGGATTACTCGCGAACATGGTCGGGGCACGCAAGGCCAAAGAGATCTGGTTCCTGTGCCGACAGTACGACGCGGCCGAAGCCCTCGAGATGGGGCTGGTCAACACCGTCGTGCCGCTGGCACAGTTGGAGGCGGAGACGGTGGCCTGGTGTCGGCGGATGATGGAGCTCTCGCCGATGGCGCTGCGCCTGATGAAGGCGAGCTTCCATGCGGCCGAGGACGGCCTGGCCGGCATCCAGCAACTGGCACACGACACCAACCTCCTCTTCTATGCCACCGAGGAGGCGAAGGAAGGGCGCGAAGCATTCAAGGCCAAGCGCACGCCGCGGTTCGACCGATTCCCCCGCCGGGCATGACGAGAGGTTTCTCCAGGTGACGACCTTCGGTGTGAACGCGTTCGGTGTCGGCCGGGGCAGGCAGCGATTCGAGTCGATGGCCGAACTGGCGCGCGAAGCCGAGGAGATCGGGTGCGCTGCGGTGTGGACGAGCGAGCTCTACAGCCGCTCGGCCACCATCCCGATGGCGGCTATCGCGGCGGGCACGAGCACCATTGCCATCGGTTCCAATATCGCCTACGGAGTCGGGCGCAGCCCGCTGATGTGGGCGGCCGAGGCGCGCGACCTCGACGAACTGTCCGGTGGCCGGATCATTCTCGGGCTCGGAAACGGCACTCCGACGATGATGAGTGCCTGGCACGGGGTCGATGGGGAAGCGCCCG
>NZ_JARWRU010000697.1 GCF_029867845.1 Nocardia farcinica
CTTGCGCGCCTGCACCAGACCGGCCGCGCCGCCGTTGGTCGACTTGGCGTTTCCGCCGTCCCTACTTGCACTACCCATGACCCACCACCCGTTTCATGAGTGCGGCCCCCCCCCCCCCCGGGGATCCGAACCGAGCGCGGCCACCGCGCGGCACGATGTAGCGGGAAACAAGCGGGGGGGCCCCGCTCCGAGGGTACGCCCGGGGCGGGGCGGGGCCGCACTCATGAAACGGGTGGTGGGTCATGGGTAGTGCAAGTAGGGACGGCGGAAACGCCAAGTCGACCAACGGCGGCGCGGCCGGTCTGGTGCAGGCGCGCAAGCAGTTACTCGAGGGCGGAATGCCGCGCAATCCGCGGCTGGACGCCGAGTCGGTGCGGCAGGCGCTGGTCGATCTCTACGAGCTCTGGCTCACCAACAAGGGTGCGGAACTGGGCATCACTCCCGACAGCGGCCTGGCCGTGGTCGCGGTCGGCGGGCTGGGCCGCCGGGAGATGCTGCCCTACTCGGATCTGGATCTCGTTCTGCTGCACGACGACACCGCCTCCGCGCGGGTCGCCGAGGTGGCCGATCAGCTCTGGTATCCGCTGTGGGACGCCAACATCCGGCTCGACCACAGTGTCCGCACCGTCGCCCAGGCGTTGCAGGTCGCCGACAACGACCTGATCGCCGCGCTGGGCATGCTCGAGGCGCGCCACATCGTCGGCGACTTGGAGCTGAGCAACCTGCTCATCAGCGGGGTGCGCAGGGAGTGGCGCAACGGAATCCGCCGCCGCTTCGACGAACTCGTCGCCCAGGCCGAGACCAGGTGGCAGCGCAGCGGGGCGATCGCGCACCGCGCCGAGCCCGATCTGAAGAACGGGCGCGGCGGTCTGCGCGACATCCAGCTGCTCGACGCGCTGGCCATCGCACAACTGACCGACGCCATGCCGGGGCTCGGTCCTGATGTGCCCGGCGGCGGGTTGAAGCAGGCGCATCGCAGGCTCCTGGACGTCCGCACCGAACTGCACCGCGTTGCCGGACGCGGTCGCGACCAGTTGCGGGCCCAGGATGCCGACGAGATCGGGGCGGCGCTGCGCATCGGCGACCGCTTCGATCTCGCCCGCACCCTCAGCGATTCGGCCAGGACGGTGAGTTACTCCGTCGAGGTCGGGTTGCGTACCGCCGCCAACGCCCTGCCCCGCCGGGGGCTGGCCAGGCTGCGGCGGATGCCCGTGCGTCGACCACTCGATGAGGGGGTGGTCGAGCACGCGGGTGAGGTGGTGCTGGCCCGTGACGCGCGTCCGCAGCGTGATCCCGGGCTGACACTGCGGGTGGCGGCGGCCTCGTCCCAGACCGGGCTGCCGATGTCGGCGACGACCCTGGCCCGGCTGGCCGAGCAGGCCCCCGAGCTGCGCGAGCCCTGGCCGAAGGACGCGCTCAACGACCTGCTCGTGCTGCTCGGGTCGGGCCGGGGCGTGATCGGCGCCATCGAGGCGCTCGACCGGACCGGCCTGTGGGGCAGGCTGCTGCCGGAATGGGGTGCGGTGCGAGACCTGCCGCCGCGCGATCCCATCCACACCTGGACGGTGGACCGCCACCTGATGGAGACCGTGGCCTACGCCTCCGCGCTGAGCACCAGGGTGGCCCGTCCCGACCTGCTCGCGCTCGGCGCGCTGCTGCACGACATCGGCAAGGGCAGGCAGGGCGACCACAGCGTGGTCGGCGCCGAACTGGCCACCCAGATCGGCAACCGCCTCGGCCTGTGGCCGTCCGACGTGCGCACGCTCAGCGCCATGGTGCGCCACCACCTGCTGCTGCCCGACACCGCCACCAGGCGCGACCTGGACGACCCGGACACCGTGCGCGGGGTCACCGAGGCGCTCGGCGGCGACCCGCAACTGCTCGAGTTGCTGCACACCCTGGCCGAGGCCGACGCGCTGGCCACCGGGCCCGGCGTGTGGGGCGAATGGAAGGCCTCGCTGATCGGAGACCTGGTGCGGCGCTGCCGCGCCATGATGGCGGGCGACGCGCTGCCCTCGCAGGAGGAGATCGCCCCCGAACTGCTGGCCAAGGCCGCCGAGGGTGGCGTGCACGTCGAACTGGTCCAGGGCGAGGGCAAGTTCACCCACATCGTCACCGTCATCGCGCCCGACGAACCGGGCCTGCTCTCCGACGCCGCGGGCGTGCTGGCCCTGCACTCGCTGCGGGTGCTGTCGGCCTCGGTCGGCGTGCAGGGGGAATCGGCGATCGACACCTTCGTGGTCACGCCGAAATTCGGCGACCCGCCGGACGCCGGGCTGCTGCGCCAGGAACTCATCCGTGCCATCGCGGGCGACCTCGACCTGCCCGGTGTGCTGGCCAGACGCGAACGCGAGACGGCCGTGCCCGACCGGGGGCCGTACGCCCAGGCCGAGCCGCGGTTGCTGTGGTCGCCGACCGGAACCGAGGGGCAGGTCATCCTCGAGGTGCGCGCCGAGGATCGCATCGGCCTGCTGAGCAGGCTGGCCGCCGCGCTGGCCGGGTGCGGGGTGAACGTGCGCTGGGCCAAGGTCGTCACCATGGGCGCGTCGGTGGTCGATTCGTTCTGCCTGGACATGGGGGACACCGACGATCCGCAGCGTCGCGAGGCGGTCGAGAAGGCCGTCCTGCAGGTCGTGCCGAGGCCCGCGCCCAAGCCGCCGGAGGAGAAGAACGGGAGCGCCACCTGAGCGGGGTGGTCCGAGGACGCGACCGGACCGTTGCCGAAAATTAGCTGAGTCGCGCTCGTCGGTCACGGCGTGGCACATACGATCTAGAGCGGTCCGTCCCGCGTCGAGACGATGGGAGCTGGTCGATGGCTATACAGGTTGTCGAGGCGTCGATGATCACCAGTGACGACACCTCACACATGGCACGGTGCGTCGGCGGTGATCTCTGGGTCGTCTCCTGGCTGCCCGGTCGGACCCTGACCGGACCGCAGGCAGTCGCGGCGATGACCATCGCGGCCGCGGTCGCCACCCAGCCGATGGACACCCCGGCGCAGTGGTCCACGCTGGATCCGCTCGCCCTGCGGGTCGGGCTCACCGGCAGGCAGTCGGTGCATCTGGTGCGGCTGGAGAACCACGATCTGCGCCGCGCCGGCGACGCGAGCCGGGTGACGGTCGACTAGCTGCGTTTTCGCCGGGCCGCGATTTCGGCCACCGCGTGCGCGAAAGCCCGAGTGACCCCATTACCCTGGGTGGTCAAGTGACGTCACTCGAGATCAGGAGCGCGATCGGTGTTCGAATCCCTGTCCGACCGGCTTACCGGTGCCCTGAAGGATCTTCGCGGTAAGGGGCGTCTGTCACCGGCCGACATCGACGCCACCTGCCGGGAGATCCGGTTGGCCCTGCTCGAGGCGGACGTCGCGCTGCCCGTCGTGCGCGGGTTCATCGCCAAGGTCAAGGAGCGCGCCAAGGGCGCCGAGGTGTCCGCGGCCCTGAACCCGGCCCAGCAGGTCGTCAAGATCGTCAACGAGGAACTCGTCCAGATCCTCGGCGGCGAGACCAGGCGGCTCCAGCTGGCCAAGAACCCGCCGACGGTCATCATGCTGGCCGGCCTGCAAGGCGCGGGTAAGACCACCCTGGCGGGCAAGCTGGCCAAGTGGCTCAAGGGTCAGGGCCACCAGCCGCTGCTGGTGGCCTGTGACCTGCAGCGCCCCGGCGCGGTCACCCAGCTCCAGGTGGTCGGCGAGCGCGCGGGCGTGCCCGTCCACGCCCCGCACGCGGGCACCTCGATCGGCGGCGGCGAGAACCCGCTCGGCATCTCCGCAGCCGACCCGGTGGAAGTCGCGCGCGGCGGTGTCGCCGAGGCCCGCGCCAAGCAGTACGACATCGTCATCGTCGACACCGCCGGCCGCCTCGGCATCGACGAGGTGCTGATGCGCCAGGCCGCCGCCATCCGCGACGCCGTGCAGCCCGACGAGACGCTGTTCGTGCTCGACGCCATGATCGGTCAGGACGCGGTCGCCACCGCCGAGGCCTTCCGCGACGGCGTCGGCTTCACCGGCGTCGTGCTCACCAAGCTCGACGGTGACGCCCGCGGCGGTGCGGCGCTGTCGGTGCGCAATGTCACCGGCGCGCCGATCATGTTCGCCTCCACTGGCGAGAAGCTCGAGGACTTCGACGTCTTCCATCCCGACCGGATGGCCAGCCGTATCCTCGGCATGGGCGATGTGCTCACCCTCATCGAGCAGGCCGAGCAGGTCTACGACGCCAAGCAGGCCGAGGAGGCCGCGCGCAAGATCGGCAGCGGCGAGCTGACGCTGGAGGACTTCCTCGAGCAGATGCTGGCCATCCGCAAGATGGGCCCGATCGGCAACCTGCTCGGCATGCTGCCCGGCGCGGGCCAGATGAAGGACGCCCTGGCCGCCGTCGACGACAAGCAGCTCGACCGCATCCAGGCCATCATCCGCGGCATGACCCCCGCCGAGCGCGCCAACCCCAAGATCATCAACGCCTCCCGCAGGCTGCGCATCGCCAACGGTTCCGGCGTAACCGTCTCCGATGTCAACCAGCTGGTCGACCGGTTCTTCGAGGCCAAGAAGATGATGGCCATGATGGGCAGGCAGATGGGCATGCCCGGTTCGCGGCGCGGCAACAACAAGAAGGGCAAGAAGGGCAAGAAGGGCGGACGCGGCCCGACCCCGCCGAAGATGCGCGGCGGCTTCCCCGGCCTGCCCGCCGGGATGCCCGGTCTGCCCGCGGGCATGCCCGACCTGTCCGACATGCCGCCCGGCCTCGACCAGCTGCCGCCCGGTCTCGAGGGCTTCGACCTGTCCAAGCTGAAGTTCCCCAAGCAGTGATCGCCCGGAAGCGGTAGTCGCCCGGAAGCGGTAGCCGCCCGGAAGCGGTAGCCGCCGGGGTCGAGTCGCCGGGTGGGTAGCGCTCGCTCGGCAGGGTCCGGCGGGCCCTCGGCGCGGTAGGTTGAAGTCCATCCGACCCCGCGCCGAGGAGGTACGCGTGCACCTTCGTGGAATCCTGTTGCCCGACGACGACATCCGCGACCTGTGGGTGCACGATGGCGCGGTCTCCTTCGAGCCGGTGCCCGGGGCGGACACCCTGTGTGATCGCGGCTGGATCGTGCCCGGCCTGGTCGACGCGCACTGCCACGTCGGCATCCGCTACGGCGGCGGCCACGAGGACCACGAGGGCGCCGTCGCCCAGGCCGAGACCGAACGCGACGCGGGCGCGCTGCTGCTGCGCGACGCGGGCTCGCCGATCGACACCCGTTTCATCGACGACCGCGAGGATCTGCCGCGCATCATCCGGGCGGGCCGCCACATCGCCCGCCCCAAGCGCTACATCCGCGAACTCGGCATCGAACTCGACGACGAACGCGACCTGCCGGAGATCGTCGCCGACCAGGCCCGCCGCGGTAACGGCTGGGTCAAGATCGTCGGCGACTGGATCGACCGTTCCGTGGGCGACCTGCGGCCGCTGTGGAGCGACGCGGTGCTCGCCGAGGCCATAGCCGCCGCGCACGCCAACGGCGCCAGGGTCACCGCGCACGTCTTCGGCGAGGACGCGCTGCCCGGGCTGATCTCGGCAGGCATCGACTGCCTCGAACACGGCACCGGCCTGACCGACGAGACCATCGCGATGATGGCCGAGCACGGGACCGCCCTGGTGCCGACGCTGATCAACATCGACACCTTCCCGGAGATCGCCGACAGCGCCACCAAGTTCCCCGTCTACGCCGCGCACATGCGCGACCTGCACCGCAGGGTCCGCGACACCGTGGGCAGGGCGCACGAGGCGGGCATCCCGATCTACGCGGGCACCGACGCGGGCGGGTCCATCCGGCACGGACGCATCGCCGACGAGATCGCCGCCCTCGGCGCCGCCGGGCTGTCCGCGCACGACGCGCTCGGCGCCGCGTCGTGGTCGGCGCGGTCCTGGCTCGGCAGGCCGGGCATCGAGCACGCCGCCCCCGCCGACTTCGTCGTCTACCGGGAGGACCCGCGCACCCATCCGGCGGTGCTCGCCGAGCCCGACTGGGTGGTGCTGCGCGGGCGGGTCGTGGCGGGCGCGAGCCCGGTCACCGGCCATCGCTGACCCCGCGAGACCGCGGGCCGCGACATCGGCGGTCCGTGCACGGGGGCCCGCCGGGGGAGCGGGCGATTTTTGGGCCGCGCGCGCCGTCTGGCAGAATGAACCACCGTCCTACTCAGGACAGTGTCAGCCCGTCTCCGGTCACGTGCCGCGCGGCGGTCACACACTCCAAGCGCGAAACCGGGCTCGCAGACCGTGCGAGTCGCTGAATCGCGCGGTGACCATCCTGGCCGTCATCTCCAGCAGACGACGGCCGCCTACCCGAAAGAGGCAGATCAGCATGGCTGTTCGCATCAAGCTCACCCGCCTGGGCAAGATCCGCAACCCCCAGTACCGCGTCGTCGTGGCCGACGCCCGCACCCGTCGCGACGGCCGTGCCATCGAGTCCATCGGCAAGTACCACCCGAAGGAAGAGCCCTCGCTCATCGAGATCGACTCCGAGCGCGTGCAGTACTGGCTGAGCGTCGGCGCCCAGCCCACCGAGCCGGTGCAGCGCCTGCTGGAGATCACCGGTGACTGGCAGAAGTTCAAGGGCCTGCCGGGCACCGAGGGCACCCTCAAGACCAAGCCGGCGAAGCCGTCCAAGCTCGAGCTGTTCAACGCCGCGCTGGCCGCCGCCGAGAACGAGCCGGTCGCCGAGGCCGTCACCCCGAAGAAGAAGGCCAAGAAGGACGAGGCCGCCGCCGAGGCGACCGAGGCCGAGGCTGCCGAGTAATGAGCGCCGTCGTCGCCGATGCCGTCGAGCACCTGGTGCGCGGCATCGTCGCCAACCCCGATGACGTCCGCGTCGAGCTGATCACCGGCAGGCGCGGGCGGACCGTCGAGGTGCACGTGCACCCCGACGACCTCGGCAAGGTGATCGGCCGTGGCGGCCGCACCGCGACCGCGCTGCGCACCCTGGTGGCGGGCATCGGCGGCCGGGGTATCCGCGTCGACGTCGTCGACACCGACCAGTAGCCGGGAGAACCGGCCGATGGAACTCGTCGTTGGACGGGTCGCCAAGTCGCACGGCGTGCGCGGCGAACTCGTCGTCGAGGTACGCACCGACGATCCCGACGCGCGTTTCGCCGAGGGATCGTCGCTGCGCGGGCGGATGCCCCGTTCGAGCGACACCCGTGAGTTCACCGTGGAGTGGGGCCCCCCGGCCCAGGGGCGGGGGGGGGGGGGGCGGGGGGGGGGGGGCGCGAGCGCCCCCCCCCCCCCCCCCCGCGGCGCGGGGGTGGAGGT
>NZ_JARWRU010000698.1 GCF_029867845.1 Nocardia farcinica
CATTCCGTCGACCGTGACTTGGTGCGGCCCGTTTCGGGCTGCCGCCGACCGAACCAACGCACCCCCGGTCCGGCGACCGGGAGGGGGTTTCATCGACTCGTCCGGCCGAGCGGATCAGGCCGTCCGAGCCTGGTCACCGGCGGCCACGCAGGTGCGCGCGAACCGTGCCGCCCGGCCGAGGGCGGCGCGGCTCTCCGGCAGGCCGGGCCAGATGGTGGTGAAGGCGTGGACCTGGCCACGCCACAGCTCGAGGGTGTTGGGCACGCCGGCGGCGTCCAGGCGCTGGGCCATGAGTTCGGCGTCGTAGCGCAGCACCTCGTCCTCGGCGGCGATGAGCAGCACCGGCGGCAGGTCCGCCAGAATGCCGTTGACCGGGGACATCAGCGGATCGAGCACACCGTCGATCTCCGCGCCGAGGCGCACCACCGCCTCGAGCGCCGACAGCGGGATGTAGGGGTCGAGGGCGACGTTGGGGTGATCGCGCTTGGCCGCGTAGTCCAGATCGAGCAGCGGGCTCAGGCCGATCAGGCCCGCCGGGGCGGGCAGGCCCCGCTCGATGATCCGCAGGGCGGTGGCGAAGCTGAGGTACCCGCCCGCCGAATCACCGGCGAAGACGACGCGCGCGGCGGGCGCGCCGTGGCGCAGCAGCCAGCGGTAGGCGGTGAGGCAGTCGTCCACCGACTGGGTGATGCTGCGGCCGGGCAGCTGGCGGTACTCGACGTTGACCACGGCCATGCCGGTGCGCCTGGCCAGGCTGGCCGCCACCGGACGGTGGGTCTCCAGACCGCAGATGGCGAAGCCGCCGCCGTGCATGTACAGCACCGCGCCGTGGCGCAGCGCCCTGGCGGCGCCCGCCGGCCGGATGATCTCGATACGGAAGCCGGGCAGGCTGACCTGTTCGCGTTCGACGCCGCGCGGCCGCGGGCGCAGCCTGGCCAGGCTCTCCACGGCCAGCGCGCCGACGGGGATGGTGGTCCTGTTGATCGGGGCAAGGCGGAGGGCGGGACGCACCACGCCCCGGCAGGTGGCCAGCAGCAGCCGCGCGGGAGCGCTCGGCCCTTCCGGGTTGAGGACAACCATGTCGCACCGCCTAGCCGCCGACCCCGACGACGACCGGATCGCGGCGGCGACCGGCGCGAGCGTCCACGTCGACATCTCACACACTGTCATTTCAGAAGACCACGAGAAAGTGATCCACGCAACATTTATCGGCCGAAACGGCGTCCCGCGAAACCCCTGTGACGCAATCGTGCACTACCCGGAACCTCACCGAAGCCGGGCGCGGCCGCGACTGGCAGACTTCACCCCATGCGCGGAATCATCCTGGCGGGCGGCACCGGATCGCGGCTGCACCCCATCACGCGCGGCGTGAGCAAGCAACTCGTCCCGGTCTACGACAAGCCGATGGTCTACTACCCGCTGTCGACCCTGATGCTCGCCGGCATCACCGAGGTGCTGGTCATCACCACCCCCGAGGACGCGCGGGCCTTCCGCAGACTGCTCGGCGACGGCAGCCACTTCGGCATCACCATCGACTACGTGGTGCAGCCCGAACCCGACGGTCTGGCCAGCGCCTTCGTCCTCGGCGCCGACCACATCGGCGACGGCCCGGTCGCGCTGGTGCTGGGCGACAACATCTTCCACGGTCCCGGCCTCGGCACCAGCCTGGAGCGCTTCAAGGATCTCGACGGCGGCGCGATCTTCGCCTACCGGGTCTTCGACCCCAGCGCCTACGGCGTCATCGAGTTCGCCGACGGCAAGGCGGTGTCGATCGAGGAGAAGCCGAAGAAGCCGCGCTCGAACTACGCCATCCCCGGGCTGTACTTCTACGACAACGACGTGGTGGAGATCGCCAGGGGGTTACGTCCGTCCGATCGCGGGGAATACGAGATCACCGACATCAACCGCGCCTACCTGGAACAGGGACGGTTGCGGGTGGACGTGCTGGCGCGCGGCACCGCGTGGCTGGACACCGGCACCTTCGACTCGCTGCTGGACGCGGCCAACTACGTGCGCACCATCGAGCAGCGGCAGGGCCTGAAGATCGGGGTGCCCGAGGAGGTCGCCTGGCGGCGCGGGCTGATCGACGACGAACAACTCCGGGCGCTGGCCGAGCCGCTGGTCCGCTCTGGATACGGCAGTTACCTGCTCGACCTGCTCGAGCGCGGACGGGAGTGGTGAAGGTGGACATCAGGGAGATGACGGTGCCGGGCGCGTGGGTTGTCACGCCGCGCGTGCTGACCGACGCGCGCGGCGCGTTCACCGAGTCGTTCAAGGCCTCGGAGTTCGAGAAGGCCACCGGCCGTCCGCTGGACCTGCGCCAGGTCAACGTCTCGGGCTCGGCCGCCGGCGTGCTGCGCGGCATCCACTACACCGAGGACCCGCCCGGCCAGGCCAAGTACGTGACCTGCGTGCGCGGCGCCTTCCTCGACGTGGTGGTCGACCTGCGCCCCGGCTCGCCCACCTTCGGCCACTGGGACAGCGTGCTGATCGACGACGTGAACCGCCGCTCGGTCTTCCTGTCCGAGGGACTCGGTCACGCCATCCTCTCGCTGGAGGACGGCTCGACCGTCTGCTATCTGTGCTCGCTGGAATACACCCCGGAGGCCGACCGCGACATCGACGCCTTCGATCCCACCCTGGCCATCGACTGGCCGAGGGTGGGGCGCGACGGCACGCCGCTGACCTACCTGCGCTCCCCCAAGGACGAGGCCGCGCCCCGGCTGGGCTGAACCGCCCGGCCCGGGCTCAGGCGGGTGCGGCGACGGCGCCGTCGAGCACCTCGCGGACATCCACCGCGGCCGCGGCGATGTTGCCGAACGCCGCGCGATAGCGGGCGAACTCGGCCTCCTTGTCCAGATAGACCGGCCCGGTGAAGGACTCGACGTAGATCACCGGCGGCTCCGGCTCGGCCGACGCCTCGGAAGGGAACTCGAGGATGGAGAAACCGCCGGTCTCCATGCCCGCGTGGAAGTCCGCGCCCTCGGGGACCACCCGCAGGCGCACCGTGGGCAACTCGCACAGCCTGCGCAGGTGCTCCAGTTGCTCGGTCGCGACCTGCTCGCCGCCGATGCGGTGGCGCAGCACCGACTCCGGGATCACCGCGTCCACCCGCAGCGGCGCGCCGGGCCGGGTGAGCAGCAGCTGCCTGGTCCGGCGCAACTCCACCCTGCGCTCGATCTCGTTGTCCGAGGCCGACGGCCGCGCCGCGCGCAGCAGGGCGCGGGTGTAGGCCTCGGTCTGCAACAGACCTGGCACCAGATCCGTCTCGTAGCCCGTCACCTGGCGGGCGGCCTCCTCGAGGCCGATGTAGATGTCGAACCCCTCGGACACCACATCGGTGTAGGCCGTCCACCACCCCCTGGCCTTGGTCTCCTTGGCCAGCGCCGCCAGCGGCCCGACCACCTCGGCGGGCGCGCCGTACACCTTGCACATGGCCTCGACGTCGAGGCTGCGCAACGAGGTCTGACCGGTCTCGATCCGCCATATCTTGGCTTCCGACCACTCCAGGTGCCGCGCGGCGGTGCGCGTGGTCATCCGCGCGCGGGTGCGCAGATCCCGCAGACTGCGGCCGAGCCGTCTTCGCGGCATGGTCGATCCGGTTGTCGAATGCGTAAGAGCCATTGTGTCCCCCTGGAACCCCTCGAGATGCGTTCGGGCGCCGCCGCATTCGTGCGCGGGCCGCCCGGACGGCATTGTTTCACAACAGATCCCACGCGGCGCAATACCGGATAACGGGGGGCACGGCCTGCGACCCACCGAGCTACACGCTCGCTATTTCCGGGAATTTCCGCGCCGGAATCGCCAGAACTGGACCGCGCGCACGTCCTCGGACAGCTGGTTGACCGGCTCGGCCACATCCGACAGCGCCTGGAACAGATCGTCGGCCAGATCGCTGATGTGTTCCACGCGCGTCGCCAGCCGGGAGGCGTTGACCAGGAATTCCAGCATCAGCCGCACGGCGGCGGCGATGGACAGCCCGAGCGGGATCGCCACCGCGGCGGCCAGGATGCCGAGCACGAAGGTGACCTTCCACATCAGCACGACCAGCGCGATCGGCGCCGCGACGGCGAAGACCAGGCCGAGCAGATAGGCCAGCGGCAGCAGGGTGCGCGTCGCCGAACGCCGGAACTGCACGTCGAGCAGCACGCCGAAGGCGTCGGCGACCCAGCGCCGGAAATCGGCGCGACTGCGAAACGGGCGCGCGGGCTCGTCCTCCGGCGGCGGCTCGGCGGGGCCGGAGAGCCTGCGCAACGCCGAGGCCTTCCAGGTGATCCAGCGGGACCCGGTCTCGATCTCACCGGCTTCACCGGCCTCGCCCTCGGGCGGGCCGGCCTGCGCACCGGAATCGGTCATGCTCGCATACTGCCCCGATGCCCGCGGGTGAAACCAGCCCTGCGCCGCACATCACTCCGACGCGAATGGGACATGAGGTGACCGGGTCGTGAGCGATCCGAGATCGAAGCGATACACTGCCACGCCGGATGAGACCTACTGCACATTCGAGAAATTTTTTCGCCAAGGCGTAACGCACCGACCCCCGCCTGTCGATACGCCCCATGAACGCAGGACCCCAGAGCTATCCGGGAATGGAGAAAACAGTGCGCACCACGTTTCCGACTTCCGTCTCCGCGGCCGACATGGACGCCGCGGCGCAGGACTACATCCAGCGCGGTTGGACGGTTGCCGAAACGGCCAACGGGCTGTGCCTGATCACCGACGACGACATTTCGGCCGTCGAGCTCAGCGGCGAACTGGCAGCGGACGTCCGGCGCTTCCTGCGCGCGAACAACCTGACCGGCCCGGTGATCGAGGTTCCCGGCACCGAGCGCCGCGAGATCCACCTGGTGACCGGTCTGCGCAAGGCCGCGATGGCCATCGAGGCACTGCGCGAGGCAGGCGCGATCGTCTACACCGAGGGCGACGGAGTCCCGCTGCCGCCGAGCAAGCTGTCGGCCGGCTCGGCCAACTGGGGCGTCGCCCCGCACGAGGCCCGCTGGGTGCCGCCGGTGGTGGCCGTCGCCGCCGCCGTCCGCTCCGCCGCGACCCGTCGTCGCCCGCAGCTGACCAGCGTCGCCTGCTGACCGCGCCCGCGAACGGCCGAAAAGCTCCCGCCGACAGGCGGACTCTCTCCTCTGCGTAGCGGCGGACCGCACTACCCCGCTGCCGACCGGCATCCGTGACACGGATGCCGGTCTTTCTCGTTCTCTCCGCCCGCCGCCCACCAGCCTCCCGCGCCGAC
>NZ_JARWRU010000699.1 GCF_029867845.1 Nocardia farcinica
CGAGGGCCCGGGGGCCGCGGCTGGGGCGTGCGGGGCCCCCCGGAGCCCACCACCGCCCCGTCGCGCTCGGGGCGCGACTTCTTCGTCTCGTCGACGCCGACCGGGGCGGGCGGCCGAGGGGCGGCCGCCGCGCGGGCGTAGGCCTGGCGGACCTCCCGGATGCGGCCGTCGCGCGAGCTCTGCAGCAGCAGGCGGGTCATGGCGCGCATGGCCGCCTTGCGCGGCCGCGAGTACTGCGGGGTGTTCATCAGCCGCTGCGCCCAGTCCGGGTGCAGGTCCTGCACCGCCCAGTACAGCAGCGCGTACACCGGACGCTGCCACACCGGGTGCCGCCAGGGCGCCAGCGGGTTGAGCAGGTCGACGGTCGGCATGGTGACGGCGAGCAACGGGATGGAGTCCTCGAGGTACTTGTAGACGCCCGCCCTGGTGGTGGGCACCTCGGAGGCCCCCAGTTCCAGGCCCATGCGGGCGAACTCGCGGAAGAACTGCTCGAGCCGCTCGCCGCGCATCGGCCGGGGATGGTAGCGCTCGTGGATGGCCGACAGCGCCCACGCCATGGTGACGTAGTTCCAGGCCAGCAGGTCCGGGTCGCCGGCCCGGTACTCGTGGCCGTCCGGGCGCACGCCGCTGACCCGGTCGTGCATGCCGCGCACCACACGCGAGACGCGCTCGGCGACCTCGGTGGAGCCCATGGCCACGCCGAGGAAGAACGACAGGGTGTGGCCGCCGCGCGAGGCCAGGGCGTCCTCGTCGAACTTGCCGGTGGGCACGCCGTTCTTGCGCTCGAGCACGCGGGTGTGCTCGACGCTCATCCACGCCATGTCCGGGTGCAGGGTCTCGATCATCGCCGCGGCGGCCAGTCCGATCTGCACCGTCGGCGTGTGCGAGAACAGGTACCAGACGGCGCTGTCGGGGCCGAACCAGCCCGGGTCGCCCTTGGGCTCCTCGAACTGCACGTTCTTGAAGAAGCGCTCCCGGACGGGCTGGAACACGAGATCGGCGATCCGATCGGAAAACTTGACGTCCACGGCAATCTCCGAGGCGGTAGTGGTACCCATACGATCAGGCTAACGCGAGTGTTTACTCGCATACTAGTCGTGTTGTAGATGGGTCTGTCAGGACATATAAACTGCTGTACAACAATCTATTTCGGTGCGAGCGAGCTGCTGAAATGCGAATGGTATTCGCATTGTGATCGCCTACGTTCGCGAACCGCGGCCCTTCCGGGCCGCCGAACACACGCACCCACCGCCGCCGACCTGCCCGCGACCGGCGGCGAGCGAGGAGAAGCGGGCGGCTCAGCGCAGAGCCGCGCGGACCACCTTGTCGACCTCGAGATCCTCCACGGTGGCGTTGGCGGCGGCGAAGCCGAGCTGCACCCGCTCCTCCGGTTGCAGACCGGGCCAGACCACCGGCATGGCGATGGAGTCCCAGGCGTCGAAGACGAAGAAGCACAGGGCCGTCCACGCCTCGTCGAAGGAGGGCGGCTCGGCCACGCCGTACTCGCGCAACGTCTCCAGGTACAGCCGCAGCAGTTCCGCCTCGTTGCCGCGGCGGACCTCGGTGGGCGTGGAGTGCGTGAGCAGATAGCTGACCTCCCGCAGGCCAGGGCCGCTGTGAACGACCTGCCAGTCGAGCAGGCCGCCCCGCCCGTCGGGCAGCTTGAAGGTGTTGGCGCAGTGGGCGTCGCCGTGCAGCACGGTCTGCGGGCCGATCTCCCAGCGCGCGTGCAGCGCGCGGTCGTTCTCGTTGGCGAACTCGGCCATCCGGCGCACCGCGGGCGGCAGGTCGTGTTCGGGCGCGGCCAGCAGCGTCCTGCGCATCTTGCGGAACTGCCACAGCAGCAGATCGAAGCCGGGCCGCCGGCTCTCCGGCGCGATCCAGGACAGGTCGGCGCGCAGGCGCGGGCTGTTCCAGAACGTGGCGTGCAACTGGCCGAGCGCGCGGATCACCGCCCGCACGTGCGCGAGGTCGACATCGCGGATGGTGTCGGGGAAGCTCGCGCCGCGCGAGGCCAGGTCCTCGAGCACCATCAGGTGTCTGGCGCCGTGGCCCGCGTGCGCGGCGTAGCACCGCGGGGCCGCGTCGGCGGGCAGTTCGGGCCGGACCTGCTGGTAGAAAGCGACCTCGTTGATCGCCATGTCCAGCGCGGCCACCATGGTCCGGTTCTTCGCCGACAGCGGCGTCGACTTGATGAACACGGCCGTCGGCAGGCCCGCGTCCTGTCCCGCCCGATTCCACTCCAGCCCGAGCCGCCTGCGGTCGGTGGTTCCGGTCGTGCCGTCCAGCGGGCGGACCTTCTCGACCACCACACCGGGGTGCTGCGCGGCGAACACGCCGGTCAGCCATTCGGCGGTGACCGCCGCGGCCGAGTGGGGTTCGGGCGCGGGCGCCCACGGCGAGACCGCCAACGCGGTTTCCATCAGTGCGCGCGCGGTACGACGCATGCTGTCACTCCATCATCGAGATAGTTGAAAAAGGGGGCGTAAGTTTCAGGGCAGATCGACCTGGGCGGCCAGCCAGCGGCCGTCCACCTTCTCCATGGTCATCAACACGCGGCTGCGGTCGATGCGCGGTTCGGGGGCCGCGCTGTTGGTGACCGTCTGATCGACGAACAGCAGGATCTCGGCCCGGTCCTCGGAGGCCGATTTGATCGCCGAATCGATCACGGTGCCCTCGCCGGTGGCGTTGTTGTCGATCAGCAGTTGCTTGAGCTGAGCGCTGGACTGGCCGTACATGTCCTTGAACTCGCCGGTCGCGCCGTCGAGCACCGCGGCGAAGTCCTCGTCGAGGTTCTGGGAGTCGATGCTGGTCAGCGCGATGGCGTAGTTCTCCGCCGCCTCCTTGGCGGCGCGGCCCGCGGCCTCGATGTCGCTGTGCTGTTTCACCTGCCAGCCGAGCACCGCGACCACCGCGACCAGTCCGGCCACCAGCACCGCGAGCACGGCGGTCAGCACCGGCCCGCCGAAGCCGGTCCCGGCCCTGCCACCGTCACCGTCACCGACGCCCCCCCCCGCGGGGGGCCCCCCCCCCCCCGCCCCCCCCCCCCCGGGCCCCCCGGCCGGGGGGGGCGCC
>NZ_JARWRU010000700.1 GCF_029867845.1 Nocardia farcinica
CCGCCAAGGCGGGCGCCACCAAGACCGCTGCCAAGAAGACAGCGGCCGAGAAAGCCGCCGCGAACTCGACCGCCGAGAGCTCCTGACCCGGCGCTCGGCTGCCGTCGTGAACCCGGCGGCTAGGGTGGACCCGTGGCGGGAGTCTTCGATCGGTTGGTCGGGCAGTGTGCCGTCGAGTCCGAGCTGACGGCCGCGGCGGTGGCGGCGCGCGCGGGTGTCGTGGAGGGCGCGATGACGCACTCCTGGCTGTTCACCGGCCCACCCGGTTCCGGCCGTTCGGTGGCCGCGCTGTGCTTCGCCGCCGCGCTCCAGTGCACCGATCCCGGCACTCCCGGTTGCGGGCACTGTCACGCCTGCACCACCACCATGGCAGGCACGCACGGCGACGTGCGGCGGGTGGTGCCCGAGGGGCTGAGCATCAGCACCAGGGAGATGCGCGAGATCGTGCAGATCGCCTCCCGCAGGCCGACCACCGGCCGCTGGCAGGTGGTGGTGGTCGAGGACGCCGACCGGCTCACCGAGGGCGCGGGCAACGCCCTGTTGAAAGTCGTGGAGGAGCCGCCTGCCCGCACCGTCTTCCTGCTGTGCGCGCCCTCGGTCGACCCGGAGGACATCTCGGTCACCCTGCGGTCGCGGTGCAGGCACATCCACCTGGTGACCCCCTCGGTCACCGATATCGCCACCGTGCTGCGCGAGCAGGACGGCCTCGACGCCGAGACCGCGGAGTGGGCGGCCTCGGTCAGCGGCGGTCACGTCGGCCGTGCCCGCCGCCTGGCCACCGACGCCCACGCCCGCGAACGCAGGCAGCGCGCGCTGGCCCTCGCCACCGCCGCCGCCCGTCCCGGCGCGGCCTATGCCGCCGCCGACGCGCTGGTCAAGGCCGCCGACGACGAGGCCAAGGAGATGAGCGCCGAGCGCGACGAGCGCGAACGCGAGGAACTGGCCACCGCGCTCGGCGCCGGCGGCACCGGCAAGGGCTCGGCGGGCGCGACCCGCGGCTCGGCGGGTGTGCTCAAGGAACTGGAGCGCCGCCAGAAGTCCCGCCTGACCCGCACCGGCCGCGACGCCCTCGATCTGGCGCTCATCGACATCGCGGGCCTGTTCCGCGACGCGTTGGCCGTCCGGCTCGCCGGGCACGACCTGTCCGCGGTGTCGCTGACCCACCCCGACATGACCGACGACATCCGCGAGCTGGCCGATCGCGTCCCGCCAGAGGGCCTGCTGCGCAGCATCGACGCCGTCCTCGAATGCCGCGAGGCCATCGACACGAACGTCAAGCCCCGCTTCGCCGTCGCCGCCATGGTCGCCACCTTCATCGCCGCCCGAACCGGCTGACCACCCGTTTTCGCATTCGGCTGGGCGAGACGATAGACTCCGGTGGCCGAAAGGCACGCCGCCTTAGCTCAGTCGGTAGAGCGCTTCACTCGTAATGAAAAGGTCAGGGGTTCGATTCCCCTAGGCGGCTCAGCAGGTCAGAGGCCCTTCTCCGCGCGGAGGAGGGCCTTTGTCGTGCTGATCGTCGTAGGGGTCGTGGAGCGGATTGCCGGGCGGTTCCGCCGAAGTGCCGAGGAATTCGGAGCTACCGAACTCCAGGCACCCGGATACGGTCGATTCGTCGCAGTAGACGGTCGAAAGGCGGCGAAAATGCCTCGGATGGTGTCGAAGTTCATCGCGGCGGTGGGGGTCGTGTCGGCGGTGGGCTTCGCTCCCGCGACCGCCTCGGCGGTGCCGGTGTCGGTGTCGGTGCCGGAGTCCACGGGTGCGGTGGTGGACGCGCAGCCGGTGGCGTTGACCGGTTCCGGCGTCATCGATCTCACGCTGGTCCTGCTGCAGTGCCTGCGGACCGGGTCCTCGGTCATCCCGGGCGATCCGATGGGCTTCCCGGTGGTCTGCGTGTAGCGGGCTGTCGTCCGGCCGGCGCACGTCGGGTTGTCCGGCCGGAGCGGGTCGTGGACGGTCGTGGCGGCAGAAATCGGCTGTGAAACAGCCCTGACTCGAAAAGTTAACCCGGATGGGCGTTCAGGGGTAAATTTTCTGCGCGAGCATCGCTTTCATGACAGCGATCGCCGTTTCTTCGCAGTATCCACCGTCGATCTTCGACGGTTACCAGGCCGGTCGCAGGCGGGGTGCCTACGACGAGATGTTCGATCCGGCGGGCCGGATACGTCCGCCGTATCGGGGCATCCACACCGCGCTCGACGGGATGGACGCTGCCGAGCTCGCGGCGCGCTCGGACGCGCTGGGGCGCGCGTTCGTCGATCAGGGCGTGACCTTCTCGCTGTCCGGGCAGGAGAGACCGTTCCCGCTGGACCCGGTGCCCCGGGTGATCGCGGCGGCGGAGTGGGCGCGACTGGAGAAGGGGTTCGCGCAGCGGGTGCGGGCGCTGGAGATGTTCCTCGCCGACGTCTACGGGCCGCAGACCATCCTGAAGGAGGGGGTGGTGCCGCGGCGGCTGATCACCACCTGCCCGAACTTCCACCGGGAGGCCGCGGGCTTCGCCCCGCCCAACGGGGTGCGCATCCATGTCTCGGGCATCGACCTGATCCGCGACGAGCAGGGCGTGTTCCGGGTGCTGGAGGACAATCTGCGCTCGCCGTCGGGGGTGTCCTATGTGATGGAGAACCGCCGCACCATGGCGCGCGTCTTCCCCGACCTGTTCGCGGCCAACCGGGTGCGGCCGGTCGGCGACTACCCGAGCCACCTGCTGCGGGCGCTGCGGGCCTCGGCGGCCACGAACACCTCCGACCCGACCGTCGTGGTGCTCACGCCCGGCGTGTTCAACTCCGCCTACTTCGAGCACTCGCTGCTGGCCAGGCAGATGGGTGTGGAACTGGTCGAGGGGCGCGACCTGTTCTGCCGCGACAACATCGTCTACATGCGCACCACCCACGGCGAGCGGCGGGTGGACGTGGTCTATCGGCGCATCGACGACGAATATCTCGACCCCATGCACTTCAACCCGGACTCGGTGCTGGGTGTGGCGGGCATCCTGAACGCGGCGCGGGCGGGCAATGTGGTGATCTCCAGCGCGGTCGGCAACGGCGTCGCCGACGACAAGCTGGTCTACACCTACGTGCCGACCATGATCGAGTACTACCTCGGTGAGAAACCGATCATCCCCAACGTCGACACCTATCGCTGCTGGCTGGACGACGAGCGGGCCGAGGTGCTCGACCGCATCGACGAGCTGGTGGTCAAGCCGGTGGAGGGGTCGGGCGGCTACGGCATCGTGTTCGGGCCCGACGCCTCCGCGCGCGAACGCGAGGAGTTGCGCGCGCGGGTGGCGGCCGAGCCGCGCGGGTGGATCGCCCAGCCGGTGGTGCAGTTGTCCACGGTGCCGACGGTGGCCGGGGACGGGCTGGCGCCACGGCATGTGGACCTGCGGCCGTTCGCGGTCAACGACGGGGAGCGGGTGTGGGTGCTGCCCGGCGGGCTGACCAGGGTCGCCATGCCGGAGGGCTCGCTGGTGGTCAACTCCAGCCAGGGCGGCGGCAGCAAGGACACCTGGGTGCTGGCCCCGCGCGCTGCGGGCGATCGGGAACCGGTGGCCGAGCTGGTCGCCGAGCCAGCGGTCACCGGGCACACCGACCGTGATCGCAGCTTCTCCGAATCGCAGGCCCAGCAACAACAGCAACAGCAGCAGTAGGAGGGCGCGATGCTGGCACGGAACGCCGAATCCCTTTTCTGGATCGGCCGCTATGTGGAGCGGGCCGACGACACGGCGCGGATTCTCGATGTCACGGTGCATCAGCTGCTCGAGGACGCCACGGTCGATCCCGACCGCGCGGCCAGGGTGCTGTTGCGGGTGCTCGGCATCGAGCAGCCGCCGGAACGCATGGACGTGTGGTCGCTGACCGAACTGGTCGCCTTCGACGCGGGGCAGCCGGGGTCGATCGTGTCCTCGGTGTCGGCGGCGCGGGAGAACGCGCGCGGCGCGAGGGAGGTCACTTCCACCGAACTGTGGGAATGCCTGAACACCACCTACAACGGCCTCGGCGGGGCGATCAGGGCGGCACGGGAGCTCGGCCCGTATGAGTTCTTCCGCTATATCGAGGACAGGGCGGCCATGTTCGCCGGGCAGGCCGACTCCACCATGAGCCGCGACGACGGTTACCGGTTCCTGCTGCTCGGCCGCGCGTTGGAGCGAGTGGACATGACGGTGCGCCTGCTGCTCTCGCGCGGCGGCGAACCGGCCGACTCGCCCGCGTGGGTGAGCGTGCTGCGCTCGGCGGGCGCGCACGACTCCTATCTGCGCACCTATCGGGGTGTGTTCGACGCGCGGTTGGTGGCCGAGTTCATCCTGCTCGACCAGCTGTTCCCCCGATCGGTGTTCCGGTCGGTGCGGCTGGCCGAGGACTGCCTGCGCGAACTGGGGCAGCTGCCGGACGGCTCGCGCGGCCCGCGCAACGAGGCGCAGCGGCTGCTCGGCCGGGCGCGCAGCGAACTCGAGTTCCTGCCGCCGGGAATGCTGCTCGAGGACCTGGAGCAGCGGCTGTGGTCGTTGCAGCGGACCTGCCACGAGGTCACCGAGGCGGTGGCCATGCAGTACTTCCACGCCGCGCCGTGGGTGACGTGGACCGACGCGCGCAGGCGCGAGGAGCCGGCGACGGTGCTCGGCGCCGCCCGGGGAGAGCAGGTGATCCGATGAGCAGACGGCTGCGCGTGGCGCACACCACCGGGTTCACCTACGAGTCGGCGGTGACCGGCTCGTTCAACGAGGCCAGGCTGACCCCGCGCTCGGACGCCAGGCAGAACGTGATCGTGAACCGGGTCGACACGGTCCCGCCGACCCGCCCCTTCCGGTACACCGACTACTGGGGCACGGCGGTCACCGCCTTCGACGTCAGCGCCCCGCACGACGCGCTGGAGGTCTCGTCGTACTCGGTGGTGGAGACCGAACCGGCGGCGTCGGCGCCCCAGCAGGGATGCGACTGGGCGCGGCTGCGTTCGGAGCACACGCTCGACACCTTCGCCGAATTGCTGGAGGCCACCGGGTATGTGCCCGAACACGAGGAGCTGCGCGCCACCGCGGCCGAACTCGCGGCGGGTGCCGATCCCGCGCGGGCGGTCTCGCGCGCGGCGGAGTGGGTGCACGAGACCATGACCTATGTCCCCGGCAGCACCTCGGTGCACACCTCGGCGGTGCAGGCCTGGTCCGATCGCGCGGGGGTGTGCCAGGACTACGCGCACCTGACGTTGTTGCTGTTGCGCGCCATGGGGATTCCGTGCCGGTACGTCTCCGGCTATCTGCACCCCGACCCGGACGCGGCGATCGGCGAGGCCGTCGCGGGGGAGAGCCATGCCTGGATCGAGGCCTGGACCGGGCGGTGGTGGGGGTACGACCCGACCAACGCGACCGCCATCGGCGAGCAGCACGTCTCGGTCGCGGTGGGCCGCGACTACGCCGACGTGCCGCCGTTGAAGGGCATCTTCTCCGGCGGACGCTCGATCGACCACAAGGTGCTGGTGGAGGTCACGCGGCTGGCCTGAGCGTTTGAGGCGCGGTGCGCGGGGTAGTCCGGGCGGTGCCGTCGCGGTACGCGTCGAATCGAGGAGGCCCGGGTCATGCCCTTCAGCGCGCTCGAGAATCTGCTCCACCGCTCCGCCGAGGAGGACACCGGTGATCCCGGCGAGGTGACCCTCACCCTCACCGCCACGCCGGAAGAGATCTTCGACGTGCTCTGCGACGGCTGGTGCTATGGGCTGTGGGTGGTCGGCGCCTCGCACATCAGGGACGTGGACGCGGGCTGGCCCGCGGCCGGCGCCCGCATCCACCACGGCGTCGGCCCCGGGCCGCGGGCCCTGCCCGCCACCCCCCAGGGGGTAGCGGTGGGACGGGCCAGGCGGCGAGGTGGTGGGTGAGGTGGTCGATCGTGTCGACGGCCCAGGCGCGGGCGTCGGCGAAGGTGGCGAACCCGTCGGCGTCCAACTCCAGCTCGGTGGCGTGATCGACGACGA
>NZ_JARWRU010000701.1 GCF_029867845.1 Nocardia farcinica
GCCCTCGCCGATGCCGCCGCCAACCGCGCGAGCGCCCGCACCGGCGGCGGGTTCCCGAGCGGTTGGCGCAACGTGGCCTCGCAGCCGCAGCGCAAGTCCTACGACAGCCGCGCCACCGGCACCCACCAGGTCGAATACCGGCACACCCGCGACGGTGTCCGGGTGGCGGGCCACGACGGCCTGGAGCTGATCGAGGCCACCCCCGAGCTGGTCGTCCTCGCGGTGCCCGGCGAGCGCGGCCCGATCCGGCGCACCTTCGACATCGCCCGCTACGGCGAGCTGGTGTGCGTCGACTCGCCGCTCGGCCCGGTCGCCCTGCGCAGGCTGCCGCGGTTCAGCGACCCCGCCGACCAGCTCGCCACCGGCTCGCTGCTCGCCCCCATGCCGGGCACCGTCATCCGTCTCGGCGCCGCGGTGGGCGAGCGGGTGAGCGCGGGACAGCCGGTGCTGTGGCTGGAGGCCATGAAGATGGAGCACACCATCGCCGCGCCCGCCGAGGGCGTGCTCACCGCGTTGAACGTCGAGGTCGGCCGTCAGGTCGAACTCGGTGAGGTACTGGCCGTCGTGGATCCCGACGACGCGATCGACGAGAAGTAAGGAAGACCATGAGTTTCATCGAGACCGACGAACGCAAGGCCCTGCGCGCCGCGGTGGCCCAGCTCGCCGTCAAGTACACCTACCGCGACTACGTGCTGCCCAAGTCGCGCAAGGGCGAGCCGCTGACCGAACTGTGGGAAGAGGCAGGCGCGCTCGGCTTCCTCGGCGTGAACATTCCCGAGGAGTACGGCGGCGGCGGTGCGGGCATGTACGAGCTGTCGCTGGTGATGGAGGAGCTCTCCGCCCAGGGCGCCGGTCTGCTGCTCATGGTCGTCTCCCCGGCCATCTGCGGCACCATCATCAGCCGCTACGGCACCGATGAGCAGAAGCAGAACTGGCTGCCGCGCATCGCCGACGGCTCGGCCAAGATGGTCTTCGGCATCACCGAGCCGGACGCGGGTTCCAACTCGCACCAGATCACCACCACCGCCCGCCGCGACGGCGACGACTGGCTGCTCACCGGCCGCAAGATCTTCATCTCCGGTGTCGACCAGGCCGAGGCCGTGCTGATCGTGGCGCGCACCGAGGATCACAAGACCGGCAAGCTCAAGCCCGCCCTGTTCATCGTCCCCACCGACGCCCCCGGTTTCACCAAGGTGGCCCAGGAGATGGACATCATCGAGCCGGACCACCAGTTCAACCTGTTCCTCGACGACGTCCGCCTGCCCTCGACCGCGCTGGTCGGCAAGGAGGACGCCGCGCTGATGCAGCTGTTCGCCGGCCTGAACCCCGAGCGCATCATGGGCGCGGCCATGGCCATCGGCGTCGGCCGCTACGCCATCGACCGGGCGGTGGAATACGCCAAGGAGCGCACCGTCTGGAAGACCCCGATCGGCGCACACCAGGGCATCGCGCATCCGCTGGCCAAGGTCAAGATCGAACTCGAGCAGGCCAAGCTGATGATGCAGAAGGCCGCCACCCTCTACGACGCCGGTGACGAGATGGGCGCCGCCGAGGCCGCCAACATGGCCAAGTACGCCGCGGGCGAGGTCAGCATCAACGCTCTCGACCAGGCCATCCAGACCCACGGCGGCGCCGGCCTGACCGCCGACTACGGTCTGGCCGCCATGCTCGGCGCGGCCCGCATCGCGCGCATCGCGCCGGTCAGCCGGGAGATGATCCTCAACTTCGTCTCCCAGCACTCGCTCGGCCTGCCGCGCTCGTACTGATCCCGTCCCGAAGGAGAGCGCGATGTCCGCGCAGACGCCACTGGTGCGTTACGAGGTCCGCGACCGCTTCGCGGTGCTCACCCTCGACTCACCGCACAACCGCAACGCCCTGTCCAGCCGCCTGGTCGCCGAACTGCTGCGCCGCCTGGACGAGGCGGCGGCGGACCCGGCGGTGCGCGGCATCGTGCTCACCCACACCGGCAACACCTTCTGCGCGGGCGCCGATCTCACCGAGGCCTCCGACGCCGATCCCGCCGTCGCCGCCGATCAGCGCACCCGCAGCATGATCGGCGTCCTGCGCAGGCTGGTGGAGCTGCCCAAGCCGGTGCTCGCGCGGATCGACGGCAATGTCCGCGCGGGCGGCATGGGCATCGTCGCCGCCTGTGATCTGGTCGTGGCCGGGCCCGCCAGCTCGTTCGCCCTCACCGAGGTGCGTATCGGGCTGGCGCCGTTCATGATCTCGCTGACCCTGCTGCCGCGCCTGGACCCGCGCGCCGCGAGCCGCTACTACCTGACCGGCGAGAAGTTCGACGCCGCCACCGCGCGGGAGATCGGCCTGGTCACCGTGACCGCCGACGACCCCGCCGCCGAGACGGCCCGGCTGTGCGCCGAGCTGCGCAAGGGCGCCCCGCAGGGCCTGGCCGAGGCCAAGCGGCTGGTGAACTCGCCTGTCCTCGCCGAATTCGACCGCGCCGCAGAGGAACTGGCGCAGCGCTCGGCTTCCTTCTTCGGCACCCCCGAGGTGCGGGAGGGCATGACCGCCTTCCTGCAACGCCGACCGCCGCACTGGGCAGAATGACGATCATGGCGACACCGCACGAACCCAAGCAGGATCGCAGCCGGGCCACCCGGCAGCGGCTGCTCGAGGCGACCATCGACTGCCTGGCCGAGATGGGCTGGGCCGCTGCCACGGTCGCCGTGGTCGCCGAACGCGCGGGCGTCTCCCGCGGCGCGGCCCAGCACCACTTCCCCACCAGGGAAGATCTGATCACCGCCGCGCTCGAGTACATGTTCGACATCCGCACCGAACAGGCCCTGCGTGAGGCGGAGGCGCTGTCCGAACATCTCGACGGCCTGGCCCGCACCGAGGCCGTGGTCACCGGCCTGGTCGAGTCCTGCACCAGCCCCCTGTTCAAGGCGGCCCTGCAGGTGTGGACCCACGCCGCCGCCGATCCCGCCCTGCGCGAGCGCATCGTCCCGTTGGAGGCCCACATCGGCCGCGCCTCGCACCGCCGCGCCGTCGAGGCCCTGCGCGTCGACG
>NZ_JARWRU010000702.1 GCF_029867845.1 Nocardia farcinica
CCCCGTGGGCCGACCGCCTCTGTAGGGGGCGTTTCGGGCGCGCCGCGCCTCGACCAACTCCGCCAGCGCAACCTGGCGCTGGTCGCCGGTGCTCATGTCCTTGACCACCACCCCGTCCTCGGCGAGTTCGCGCTCGCCCAGCACCAGCGTGAACCGGGCGCCGGAGCGGTCGGCGGCCTTCATGGCGCCCTTCACGCCGCGGCCGCCGTAGGCCAGGTCGACCCGGATGCCCGCGGCGCGCAACTGCGCGGCGAGCACCACCAGCCGCTGCTTGGCGGCATCGCCCATGGGCACGCCGAAGACCTCACAGCGGGCGGGGTCGCCCGCCGACTTGCCCTCCGCCCGCAGCGCCAGCATGGTGCGGTCGACGCCGAGGCCGAAGCCGATGCCCGACAGCGGCTGGCCGCCGAGCTGAGCCATCAGGCCGTCGTAGCGGCCACCACCGCCGATGCCGGACTGCGCGCCGAGGCCGTCGTGCACGAACTCGAAGGTGGTCTTGGTGTAGTAGTCCAGGCCGCGCACCATGCGGGGGTTGACCACATAGGGCACGCCGAGCGCGTCGAGGTGGCCGAGGACCTGGTCGAAGTGAGCCTTGGCCGATTCGGAGAGGTGGTCGAGCATCAGCGGCGCGTCGGCGGTCATCTCGCGCACGTGCGGACGCTTGTCGTCGAGCACCCGCAGCGGATTGAGCTCGGCGCGGCGGCGGGTCTCCTCGTCCAGCGGCAGCGCGAAGAGGAACTCCTGGAGCAGCTCGCGGTAGCGGGGACGGCAGGTGTCGTCGCCGAGCGAGGTGATCTCGAGCCGGAAGCCGTCGAGGCCGAGAGAGCGGAAGCCCGCGTCGGCGACCGCGATGACCTCGGCGTCCAGCGCCGGGTCGTCGATGCCGATGGCCTCGACGCCGACCTGCTGCAACTGGCGGTAGCGCCCGGCCTGGGGACGCTCGTAGCGGAAGAACGGACCGGAGTAGGCCAGCTTGACCGGCAGCGCGCCGCGGTCGAGGCCGTGCTCGATGACGGCGCGCATGACGCCCGCGGTGCCCTCCGGGCGCAGCGTGACGCTGCGGTCGCCGCGATCGGCGAAGGTGTACATCTCCTTGGAGACGACGTCGGTGGATTCGCCGACGCCGCGGGCGAACAGCCCGGTGTCCTCGAAGATCGGCAGCTCGATATGCCCGTACCCGGCCAGTCGGGCGGCCCGCAGGAGGCCGTCGCGCACGGCGACGAACTCGGCCGAGCCGGGTGGCACGTAGTCCGGTACCCCCTTCGGGGCGGAGAAGCTGCTGGTCTTGGTCACGATGCTCCAGTTTTCCCCACCGCGCCCCGTCAAGTCCAACCGGTTACCCCGTTCCGGGGGTGTGGCGCGGTCGAGCGCACGGTCGGCGGACCGATCCGGCCGCCCGATCGGCCGACCTGATCTTGCGCCGGGGCCGGGATGGCAGACTCTAACCTCGACGTACGCCGACACGGGAGGAATGTGGTAGTGCCGAGCAACGAACAGCGACGAGCGGCGGCCAAGCGCAAGCTGGAACGTCAGCTGGCCAATCGGGCCGAGCGGGCGCGCAAGCGGAAGCAACTGACGATCGCGGGATCGGTGCTCGGTGTGGTCGTGGTGGCCGGTGCCGCCGTGGGGCTGTACTTCCTCACCAAGGGCGAGGACGGGGACGGTGGCTCCGACACCGTCGCCGAGTCGACCTTCTCCGCCGCCCCCGCACCGGAGCCGGTGGCCAAGCCGGACACGGTGAACTGCGTCTACACCGACGGCGCGCCGAGCGCCAAGCCGGTGCAGAAGCCGAGCCGCACCGAGAACATCCCCACCACCGGCGCGGATGCGCGGGTCAGCGTCAGCATGGAGACCAGCCAGGGCCCGCTCGGCCTGACCCTGAACAACGCCGAGTCGCCCTGCACGGTGAACAGCTTCGTCAGCCTGGCCACCCAGGGCTTCTTCGACGACACCGAATGCCACCGCCTGACCACCGGGGAGGGCCTGAAGGTGCTGCAGTGCGGCGACCCCACCGGCACCGGCCAGGGCGGTCCCGGCTACATGTTCGCCAACGAGTACCCCACCGACCAGTACGCCGAGGGCGACCCGGCCTCGATGGAGCCGATCCGCTACGAGCGTGGCGTGCTGGCCATGGCCAACGCGGGCGCGGGCACCAACGGCAGCCAGTTCTTCCTGGTCTACGGCGATTCCCAGCTGCCGCCGCAGTACACCATCTTCGGTGAAGTCGACGAGGGCAGCCTGGAAACCCTGGACAAGATCGCCGAGAACGGCCAGGACGACTCCAACGGCCTCGGCGACGGCAGGCCGAACAGTCCGGTAACGATCCAGTCGGTGAGCCTGGACTGACCTGGTTCACCGGGCTGGAGTGGGTAGTTCTCGGGTAACCTCGAGAAATACCTCCGTCCACAGCGAGCACTTCAGCATCGGGGAGAAGCCATGTCCGAGGAATTGGACGACATCGGCCGGGAGACAGCGGCCGTGATGAAGACGATGTTGAGCTTGGCGACGCTGGTCGCGCTGCGCACCCGCGAGCGCGGCCAGAAGGAAGCAGAGGCACGCGTCAAGATCACCGAGGCGCGCATGAAGGAGGCCAAGGAGCTGCGCATGCGGGAGGAGCGCGAGTCCAAGGCCAAGGACCCCCGCAACCTCGAACTGGCCAGGATGGTCGAGTCGAATCAGTCGGCCGGCAAGGGGATCTCGCTGGAGAAGGAGTCGGTCGGCTCCATGATGACCAGCGCGGCGAGCGAGCTGTCCGAATCGGTCACCGGATCGTCGAGCGGTCCGTCGCTGCCCCAGCTGGCCTACGACTCGGCCGAGCGGCGCAACGCCGTCGCCGCGCATCTGCAGAAGATGGGCGTCTCCCCCGACCTCGCCGCGGTCCGCATGCTGATGGAGGTGGGACAGGGCCTGCCCGCCGAGGAGGCGGTGCGCGCCAAGACAGCCGAGGCCAGATCGACCAATCGCAGCAGGGAGCTCGAAGGCCGAGGGCTGGAACGCACCAGGAGCTGAACAGAAGAGCAGGAAACCCCCCGCCGCGGAGGGCGGGGGGGTGTGGTGGGGGTTTGCGGGCCGGATACCCCCCCCGGGGG
>NZ_JARWRU010000703.1 GCF_029867845.1 Nocardia farcinica
GCCCACGCCCGGGGGCTGCGCCTGGGGGGGGGCGGTGGGGGCGGTCCGCGCCTCTAATTCGGGTGTGGGCGCCCCCGCCCCCGAGGTATCGCGGGCACCCACCCGACCCAGATAGTTGAAACTGATCTGGGGTTCCGGCGCCCCCGCCAGTTCCGCGGCGCCGCGCGGGTCCAGCCTGCGGCTCATGCCGAACCCGATGCCGTTGTCGGGCACCGCGCGTAGTTGCTCCTTGACCCGTTTGATCGCCTCGCCCGCGGCCGGGCCGCCCGCGAAGGCGTCGTCGAGGTCGATGCCGCGCAGGTCGAGGCGGACCGGGAAGCGGGTGGTGAACCAGCCGACGGTGGCGCCGAGGTCGGCGCCGGGCACGGCCTGTTCCTCCCGGCCGTGGCCCTCCAGGGTGATGAGCTCACCGGCGACGGCCGTGCCGCGTTCGCGGCGCCATTCGCTCAGCGCCAGCACCAACGCGGCCAGCAGCGGGTCGTTGGCGCCGCCGTGGTAGCGGGCGGCGACAGTGGTCAGCACCGCCTCGGTGACGTCGGCGGGGACCCGGGTGCGCACCGTGCCCGCCGTGGCGCCCACGTCGCGGCGCGGGTCGAGACGGCGCGCGCCCAGCAGCCGGTCGCCCGGCGCGAGCACGTCCTTCCACCAGTCCAATTCGGCCTCGGCGCGGCGCGGGGCCTGTTCGACCAGGCCGTGCACCCAGCGGCGGACGGAGGTCGACGGCGCGCCGACCTGCGGTTCGCCGCCTTCGTCGACCTGGCACCAGGCGTGCCCGAGGTCGGCGAGCAGGGTCCGCCAGGACACCGCGTCCACGGCGAGGTGATGGACCACCAGCCACAGCAGGTCGGGTCCGCGTTCGGGGTCGTCGGCCAGCCGCACGGCCTGCACCAGCACGCCGCGGGCGGGATCGAGCCGGTCGGCGGCGGCCTGCAGGTGCGCGTCCACCTCGGCGGCGTCACGGCGGCGCAGCCTGACCTCGGTCACGACGGTCTCGGCGGCCACGGCTCCCGGTTCGAGCACGTCGACGAAGCGGTCCACCGATTCCGCGCCGCGCAGCACCGCGCGCAACATGTCGTGGTGGTCGAGCACCGCCTGCAGGGCGCGCACCAGATCGGGGCGGCGCACCCCCTCGGGCAGGGTCACCAGGGCGGCCTGGGCGAAGCGATCGAAATGACCGCGTTCGAGCATCTCGTGCATGATCGGCGAGAGCGGCATGGCGCCCACGCCGCCACCGGGCAGCTCCGGCAACCGGGGTCCGCTGCCGGTCTCGGTGGCGATCGCGGCCAGCGCGGCCACCGTCTTCTGGTCGAAGACGTCCTGGGTGGAGAAGTTCATGCCCACCGCCTTGGCGCGGGCGACCAGCTGGATCGACAGGATGCTGTCGCCGCCGAGGGCGAAGAAGCTGTCGTCGGCACTGACCTGGCGCACACCGAGCACCTCGCCGAACAGCCCGGCGACCAGGCTCTCCTTGGGGGTGGCGGGCGGGCGGCCCGCCGGGGCGTTGCCGAACTCCGGCTCGGGCAGGGCGGCGCGATCGACCTTGCCGTAGGCGTTGGTCGGCATCTCCGGCAACGGCGCGACCAGCGCGGGCACCATGTGCGGCGGCAGATTCTCCCGCGCGTAGCGCTGCACCTCGAGCACGTCGAGATCGCGGTCGCGCACCGGCACCACGTAGGACACCAGCACGGTGGCGCCCGCGGGATTGCGCGCGGGCACCGTGACCGCCATGGCGACGTCCTCGTGCCCGGTCAGCACGGCGTCGATCTCGCCGGGTTCGATGCGGTAGCCGCGGATCTTGACCTGGAAGTCGCTGCGGCCCAGCAATTCCAGCGCCAGGTCCGCTCCTTCGCCCACCCAGCGGGCGAGGTCGCCGGTGCGGTACATCCGCTCCCCCGGCGCGCCGTACGGGTTCGCGACGAACCGGCCCGCCGTCTCGCCGAGAAGGTGGCTGTACCCGCGGGCCATCCCCGGACCCGCGAGGTACAGCTCACCCGCCGTGCCCGTCGGCACCGGCTGCAGGGTGCGTCCCCGCCCCAATGCCCCCCCCCCCCGGCTCCGCCCACCC
>NZ_JARWRU010000704.1 GCF_029867845.1 Nocardia farcinica
CGCTGGGGTGCGGGGCCGGTCGCGGTCCGATAGCGGTTCGATCGCGGGCGCGGCGCGTCGTCGGGTCAGTTGCGCAGCAGCAGCACCAGTCCGGCCAGCACCAGACCGAGCACCACGCAGCCGAGGCCGAGCGCCACGCGCGGGTGGCGCAGCGCGGGGATCGCGCCGTCCACCGACAGCCTGCCCGCGCCGGTGAAGGCCAGCGCGGCGCCGCCGACGGCGAGCACCGTCTCGTACTCGACGCCGCCGATGTAGCCGCTGCCCCATTTCACCGAGATGGCGTTGAGCATGGTGCCGAGCACGGCCGCGCCCGCCAGCGGGGTGAGCACGCCCACCGCGAGCGCGAGCCCGCCGAAGGGCTCGGTGAGGGCGGTGACGACGGCGAAGAAGCCGGGCGCCGGGTAGCCCATGCTGGTCAGCATGCCCTCGGTGCCGTCGAGACCGGGGCCGTCGAACCAGCCGAAGAGCTTCTGCGCGCCGTGCGCGGCCATGGTCAGGCCGATGCCGAGGCGCAACAGCAGCAGGCCGATGTCGAGGCCGGTCGTGTCGAGTGCGGGAGTGGTGCGGGTGGTCGTGGTCGTCGTCATGCCCGTGTCCTTCGTCGCGGTAGTGGTCAGCCGATTTGGATGGAGCGTCGTGCCATGCCGTGCCAGTAGCCGTCGATCACCGTGCGCATCGAGTCGAGATCATTCTCGCCCGCGCCGAGGCTGACGAACAGCGGCGCGAAGTGTTCGGTGCGCGGGTGGGCGAGTCGCGCGGCGGGCGCCGTGTGCTCGAAGTCGAGCAGGGCGTCGATGTCGCGGTCGGCCAGCACGCGCTCGCCCCAGTCGTCGAACTCGGCGGTGAAGGTGTGCACGTGCCGGTCGTCGTCGGTGAGCGCGCGCAGGTTGTGTGTCCAGAAGCCGCTGCCGACGATGAGCACGCCCTGCTCGCGCAGCGGCGCGAGCCTGCGGCCGAGTGCGAACAGTTCGGCCGGGTCGAGCGTCGGCATGGAGAGCTGGAGCACCGGTACGTCGGCGTCGGGATACATCTGGGTCAGCGGCACGTAGGCGCCGTGGTCGAGGCCGCGTTCGGGGTCCTGGACCAGGCGGTCGCCCAGCAGCGCCGCGACCTCGCGGGCCGGCTCCGGCGCGCCCGGCGCGGGGTAGCGCACCTCGTAGTAGCGCTGCGGGAAGCCCCAGAAGTCGTAGACCAGCGGGACGGTGGTGGTCGCGCCGATCGAGATGGGCGCCGCCTCCCAGTGCGCGGACACCACGAGCACCGCCGTCGGCTTCGGCAGGCCGCCCGCCCAGGCCGCCAGTTCGGCGGGCCAGCGGGCGTGGTCGATCAGTGGCGGCGCGCCGTGGGAGAGGAACAGCACCGGCATGCGGCCGGTGGTCGCGCCGGGCCCGGCGATGGTGGTGTCGGACATCGTCGCTCCGTTCCGGGAAGTCAGGTGTTTGTTCAAATTTGAACTATACGGATCGAGCATAGCTTGTAGTTCAAATTTGAACAATGTGGGTAGGGTGTGGGGGTGACCGAGACACGGTGGCTCGATACGCAGGAGATGCGCGTCTGGGAGGTCTTCCTCGCCGCGAGCGCGCTGGTCGATCGGGAGATCGAACGGCACCTCAGGAGCGAAGGGCTCTCCCACCCCCAGTACGAGACACTGGTGCGGCTCTCGGCCGCCCCACAGGGCAGACTGCGGATGACCGAGCTGGCCGCGGCGCTCTACACCTCCAAGAGCGGGCTCAACTATCAGGTCGGGCGGCTCGAACAGGCGGGGCTGGTGCGGCGAGAGGCCGCCGACGCCGACGATCGCGGGGTCGTGGCGGTGTTGACCGCCGCCGGGCGGGAGCGGCTCGCCGAGGTCGCGCCGGGACATGTCGCCACGGTCCGGCGGGCGCTCATCGACGTGCTGAACGCCGAGCAGCGCCGTGCGGTCGCCGAAGGATTGGGCGCCGTCGTCGCCGAGCTGGGTGGGACGGATCGCGGCAGGCCGACGCCCGACCGCTGACCGCTCGATCGCTCGCGTCGTAAGACACGGCGGCGAACCGGCGGTGGCCGGCGCGGGGGGGGGGGGGGGGGGGGGGGGGGGGGGGGGGGGGGGGGGGGGGGGGGGGGGGGGGGGGGGGGGGGGGGGCGGGGGCGGGGGCGGGGGGGGGCGGGGGCGCGGGGGGCGCGGGGG
>NZ_JARWRU010000705.1 GCF_029867845.1 Nocardia farcinica
GGACCGCTGTCCCGGTCCGCCGGCCGGACCACGGACGGCCCCGGCAGCAGCCGCGACGCGCGAGCCGCTCGCCGACCGCCTGTCCACCCGGGACGGCGGGACGTGGCAGCATCGGAGGCGATGGCCGGGGTCGGCGCCCGCCGCGCACGGAAATGCGCAAGGATGGGCGCCACGAGCGACCACGGCCGCCGCGTGCGGCCGCCCAGCAGCGCCGCCGATGAGAACACACGAGATTTAGGGGCTACGCCGGTGGATTTCATAGTCGTTGACCGTCCCGAGACGCTGGTGGCGGGCACAGTTCTACGCAGCCCGGCACTCGCGGTGGAAGGACCGCGACGAGTGAAGGTGGAGCAGGCCTGGAAGAAAAAGCTGTCCAGGCGACTACCCGGCCGTCCGACCACCGCCTACGTCGACCACGCCCCGGAGATCAACTCGTATCTGACCCACATCGTCGGCTACCGGTGCGAGAGCATCGACGATCTCCTGCCCGGCGACGTGCTGGCCCGAGTGCCCGGCGGGCGGTACGCCAGATTCACGGCCACCGGCGACAACCTCGGCGATACCATCGTCTCCGTTTGGCGGGGGGTCTGGGATGCCGAGACGGCGGGCCGGATCGTGCGCTCCTACACCGGAGATGTGGAGCAGTATCCCGACGCCCACACCGTGGAAGTCTTCGTGTCGCTGGCCGAAGAACCGAACGACGGGTAGGAACGCACTGTGGATTTCGAGATCGTCACCCTGGACGAGAGCCTGGTCGCCGGCCTGACCATTCCGCTGGCGGGCCGCGAGGTCACCGCGCGCGACCTCGACCTGGTGAACTTCACCTGGGACCGCTACCTGGCCAGGGAGAAGCCGGTGCCGAGGGTGGCCGCCTACGTGGAGCAGGACGACCACGCGGTCGCCGTGCTCGGCTACGAGATCGCCGGGCTCGACGAGCTCGATCCCGGCGACGTGCTCACCCGCATCCCGCGGGGCCGCTACGCCCGGTTCGTCGTCTCCGACAAGCCCTACGACCTGCTGCGCACCGCGTGGGCGCAGGTCGCCAAGGCGGAGGCGACCGGGGTGATCACCCGCTCGCACCGGGCGGAGGTGGAGCGCTACACCGGGCCGACCTCGGTCGAGGTGTACGTCTCCCTGGACTGATCCGGCGCGAAAGACGAAGAGCCGGAACCCGATGCGGGTTGCGGCTCTGGCTTGCGCGCGGTCAGTCCGCGTGGATGATGAACGCCTCGAGCTGCGCGCGGGCGACGTCGTCCGGCAGCAGCTGCGGCGG
>NZ_JARWRU010000706.1 GCF_029867845.1 Nocardia farcinica
CGGGGAGGTCGGGCCCACCGGGGGGGCCGGCGGCCGCGGCGGCGGCCGGTGGGACCTGGCCATGCTCGGCGTCGGCATCAACGACGTCTGGCGCCATCACCAAGGCCGACACCGTGAAGCCGTCGGCCTCGCCGAATACGAGGCGAACCTGGCCACCATGCTGGCACTGCTCGGTGAGCGGGCACGGCAGGTCCTGGTGATCGGGGAACCGCCGATGGGCTGGGAACCCGGCATCGATGTACCCGCTGCCAACACCGACCTGCTCACCTACAACGCCGCAGCCCGCCGCGCCGCCACGGCCGCAGGCGCGCACTACATCGACCTGTGGAATGAGATCCTCTACACCGCCACCTGTTTCGGCTGGGACCTCGACAACCCGACCGCACCCGCGTCCGGGGCGATGAGTGTGTGGAGCGACGGGGTCCACCTGTCCGAGCACGGCGACGAGCTGCTGCGCCGGACCATCGCCGACTACATTGCAGACCACCGCCTCCTCGACAGTCTGCTCACCCACGATCGCCTCGACCGCGCCACCGCCGACCGCATCTACACCCGGTGACCCCAGCTGTCCGGGCCGCGGAGGAACTCGACGCATTGATGCGAACCCCGCGGCGGCCGCAGGTCGTCTTCTGCGACTGGCACGGCGTGCTCTCTCGCAGCCTCTACTGGCAATCCATCACCGAAAACCCCGACCACCCATCGAATTCGATCCTGCGCGACGAACTGAGCCGACTCTTCACCGCCGGCAACGCCGACGGCCGCGACTGGATGTGCGGGCGGCTGAGTACTCGCGAGATCCTCGCCCGCGCCACCGAATATCACCCCCATCTCGACATCGATCACCTATGCGCGCAGCTCGCCGCCGACATCACCGCCATGCCGGTCGACCAGACCCTCCTGCATGCACTGGCACGAGCACGCGACCAGGTGGCCGTCGTTCTCGCCACCGACAACATCACCGACTTCGCCACCGCCTTCCACATCCACGCCACCACGCCAGGACCGACAGTCGACGACATTGCAGCGACGCTGCAGTCCTCGGCTGTCGGGTTCGACGCCCTCCTCTGCTCGAGTTCACTCGGCGTGCTCAAGGGAGACGACCCGACCGGGTTCTTCGGACCGTGGCTCACCGCAGCCGGGCTCACCTTCACCGACGCGCTGCTGATCGACGACAACCCCGACAACTGTCACGCCTTCGCTGCGCACGGCGGCAGTACCCTGCTCGTCGAAGCCCGATAGGAGCTGGCTCGTGGCTGGGGCGGTCGGTGACCAATACCAGGAACTGATGTACAATTCCCAGGGCTTGGTGCGTGTCTGGGGACTGCTGCAGGATCAGGCGACAATTTCGGTCACGCGGCCTGACTGGCCGACACTTCGTGGTCGCGGGTCGGGACCAGGGTGCCGTCTACGATCAACACCGCACCACGCGGAAACCGGACACGGGGCCGCAACCCCAATGCAGAACCGAGATCGTTGATCACCCGTGCCGCGGCCGACTTCGAGACCCCGAATACCGCTGCCAGCTGACGCATCGTGAGGTTCGTGCGCCAGTAGGTGGCCACCAGCAGTACTCGGTCCTCGAAACACAATCCCCAGGGCCGGCCCCCGCAAACGGCCGGTCTGCATCCTCATGCCGCAACCGGGTGACCAGGCGAGCGACCTTGCGTGGCCGCAGCCCGCTGAACAACTCCACCATCACCGGATCGGCTGCCGAGATCACCGCCACGGGAGTCCGATACCGACTGCCGCTCAACAACTTACGGGACAACTTTTAGCGAAAGTTCCGTGCCGGTGGCGACAAGCTGGGGTAGTTCGATGATGTTCACTTGTATGATCGGCAATCAAGGAGGGGACAGGACCTCCCGGCCTGGCCAAGGAGGTGGTCGCTGTCGGTCCTTCACCGACTCCGGGGCAGACGGCGATACGAGTCCTGTTCATCCTCGACCGACTGGGTGAACCGTGTGTCGGCTGGCCACAGGTGCCCGAGACGGCCGTTCGGGCAATTCGCTCCCAGCGCAAGCTTCAGAAGCTGGATTTCCTCGTACGCAACCCCGACTACCTCGCGGACCTGATCATCTCAAGGTGGCAGGCAGGCGAACGGCCGGCAGAACAGCTGCTCGACGCCCGAGCCGTGTTGAGGGATCGCGAGCCGGAGCTGCACACCTATCGGATGCTCCGCAACAATCACGGAGCCTACGAAGTGCTCGACAACGCCCTGAGCGTGCTACGCCACCTGGGACTCATCGCGATACGGCGTGCAGGGTCTGTGTCCGACGATCGTGTGCGCCGCAGAGACTACTTCCTCCTCCAATCAGGCGCCCACCAGGCACAGCGACTCCGCGAGAGCGAACAGGTCCTTGCCTGGTACGACCAGCAGACGGCCTACGTGGCGGCCGCGGTGGAGGGGATGACTGGAGCCCAGCTGAAGGCCCAGCAGTACGGACAGCCCGAGTATGCCGCCACTGCCGTGCGCCAGGAGATCGGCGGTATCACCGAGCGTGTCCGTGAACGACTAGACGCGGCACTCTCCCAGGAGGGAATGGCATGAGCACAGCGAGCGGCGCCTTGGGCCCGGTCGAGGCGTGGCTGGACGAGATTGCGAAGGCGGCTGGCCAGGAGTTGGACGTTGTAAGGTCGGTCCTCGCCGAGCACGGCGTGCGCCCACAGACCGCGCTGCCAAGGCCGCACTCGCTGCGGGTGACCGAAGTGGAGTTCGAGGGTGTGCGCCCCGCGCCGGCGGGTGAGTCTACTGGCTATGCCGGTGATGGCGATGCCTTCCACTTCCAATGGAAGCCGGGACCGGGCGTCTGGGGCTTGGCCTCCTCGGGCAAGAACGAAGCCGGCAAGTCCAGCGTGCTGGAGATCATCCTTTGGTGCCTGCGCGGACGCAGCGGGCTCCAGCGTGATGTGCAGAGCTGGCTGCGGCGAGTCCGCACCGAGTTCGTCCTCGACGACGAGACCCTTGTCGTCGAGATGACCGTCGCGAGCGGCAGGCCGGTGGGGACCGTGGTCTCCAAGGACGCCGGTGCAGTGCTGTTCTCCTTCGACAATGCCGCCACGTTCGAGGAGCTGATGGACGCATTCATGCTGGAGCGCCTCGGCCTGGAGCCCCTGCGCATTCAGCAGAAGCGGCCCGAAGGAGTTGACGGACCGCCGCTGACCGGGGAGCTGTCCTGGCCGGCGTATGCCAGTGCCCTCCACATCAACCGCTCCGGCCTCGGCCACCTGCTCGGAAACGAGGCCCGCAACGCACTTCCGACCCGGCTGCTCGAACTCTTCCTCGGAGCTCCCTGGGCCGCCACGATGGTCTCCGCCGCAGTAGCACAGAAACTCGTCGCGGCGCAACTGTCCGCCGCCACGGCCCGCGCTCAAGCCGAAGCGGACGAACGCCAGAGCAAGATCGACGAACTCGACCGCAGCCTCCGACATGCACAGGATCGGTTGGACACCCTCCCGGATCTCGGCCAGAGCGCCGCCGACCTGACCGCCTCTTACCAGGCCCTCGCCGAGGCGACCGAAGCGGCCGGCACCGCACAGCGCGAACTTGCTGAAGCCCGCTTACAGCACGATGAACTCGAACAGCAGCGCCAGTCCCTTACCGCGCTGGTCCATTCCGCACACGAAGCTGCCCTTGCCAAGGCCTTCTTCCACACCCTGAAGCCAACCGTGTGCCCCCGCTGCGATGCGCAGGTCTCTCAGGCTCAATGGGCCCGAGAGGACGAAGGTCACTGCTCCCTGTGTACCTCTGAACTCCACCCGGTCACAACGCAGTACGACGGCGCCCCGGACGATGACGGCCTCGACGACGTCGATGACGACCAGGAGCTGCGTCAGACGCTCGCCCAGGTCCAGCACGCCGTCGAGACAGCGGCCACAGCACTGGCTGGCAAACAGGCCAAAGCCACCAGCGCTGCGACCGCGCTCCGCCAGGCTCAGAACGCGCTTCAAGACGCGCTCGCCCGCCCGGCAGGAGGCGACCGCTGGGAGGCCGAGCTTGAGGTCGCCCGGCTGAGAGGCGCTCTCGACGAACGCCAAGGGCGTTTCGACGACCTGGGTGACCCAGTCGGCCTCGCCCCGCTTCAACGGGATCAGGCTATCCTCAAGGCCGCCGAGAGGGCCGCCCACGCTCGCCGCACGCAGGCCCTCAAGGAGGTCCTCCAAGCCGTCCAGTCCGACATCGTCACGATGGGCCGCCAGCTCGGACTGGAGATGCTCGAAGCCGTCGAACTCGGCACCAGTGCCACACTGAAGGTCTGGAAGGGAGGCCAGCACCAGCCCTATGGAAGCCTCACAGAGGGCGAGCAGCTCCGCCTGAAGATTGTGACAACCACTGCCCTTCTGCGGCACGGCATTCGCACCGGCGTCGGCAGACACCCAGGATTACTCATCATCGACTCGCCCGGGGCTGAAGAGGTCGACCGCGGAGATCTGGAACTGATGCTGGAAGGGCTCGTTCAGCTCACCGAAACGTCCCCACAGCTCCAGATCATTATCGCCACTGCCCGCGGCCAGGAAGTGGCCTCGGTCATCCCGACGGACCAGCTACGGCTGGCCCCGGCCGGGCAACGACTGTGGTGACCACCTCTTTTCGGGCACAGGCCCGGCCCTCTATGCTCCGCAGGTCGCCGAGTGCGGTGAGGAGTTGGTGACCGGTGTCCCCTGGCGTTCCCGATCCGCTCCAACCGCTGGTACACGCGCACTGCACCGGCGCCCCCACGCCGTCGCTTGCCGACCTTGGCGGACTCGGCTACCTCCTACAGGACGTGGCTACCCTGCTCGACCACGACGAACTGCCCCTGCTCGTCGCCCTGATTTGTACCGACCACACGGCCATCCGGGACGACCAGGCCCGCGCCTTCCTTCTCGCTGCCGCCGATGCGCCGCAGGATCCGCTCCGTCTGGAGGGCGTCATCGCTTCCCTCCTTGGGTGCCCCGATGCCATCCATGAATTGGGCGACGACCTGGCTGACATCTGGCTGGAAGCCAGCCGCAGCCACACCGACCTCATCGGCGGCATCGCCTTGGAAGGCGCCGCCCGCATCGTCCTGTGCGGCGCTACCGCCGAATACGGCCTCCTGGACCGTCTACGCCGCCTGAACCGGCAACAGGAACTCGCCCAGATCGACGACGACTACGCCCTGCGCACAGTAAGAGTCGTCGGCGCCGTCGCCGAGCATTTCGACTCACCCGACCCCGCCCGCCTCCTGAACCAACTGGTCGAACGTGACGATGTCGCCGAGGACGCCGCTTTCGAACTTGGCATGCTTGCCCTGCGCCAAGCACTGCACTCCGACAAACCCGACCACGCCCGCCCCCTCCTCCTGGAAGCACGCCAACACCTCAGCGACGCCTACCAGGACGAAGAGCGCCCCGACGCTGCAGCATTCGGCGCCGCCATTGACGCGATCCTCGCATACTCCGGCGGCGTGCCCCTCCAAGATGCTGTGAGAACCCAGCTCGACGAGGCAGTCCTGGACCTCCGGCTCAACCTGCTCGGCCTGCCCCCCGGGTGGCGCACCCCACGTCTGGATACCCTCATCGCCTGGCAACATCTCCTCGACACCCTCACCCGGGCAGCGGACGCCGACCGCCCCGGAGCCTGGCTCCATGCAGCCAGCGTGATCAGCGACCTCGTGGACGTCTACACCGCCCACCGCACGCTCGACCTGTTCGCCACCTCCCCGGCATGCCCGCCCACCGCTCGACCGGGATCCGCGACATCAGCGGCCACACATGGCCTGCACGCACTTCTCGCCCCCCGCGTCGAGGCCACCCTCCTCGCTCGCGAAGGTGGGTCGGCCCTTCTACACGAGTGGCTCGAAGAACTCGCCGAAGACCCGGGCCGCGATCATGACCCGACCACATTTCTCGTCCGGGAACAGGCGTCCCGGCTTCGGGAGGCACTGGAGGCCGGAGGTGGTCCCCCATCCCCAAAACCTGACTGCCCGGCGACATCGCTCGCCGGGCTCGGGCTCTCCATTGCGGACACCATGCACCTGCAGAACCTGTTGGTTGATACCCCGGATGAGGGGCCGGAAACTTTTCGGACAGCGAAATTTTGGTCATCTCAAGCTGCCTGATTCCGATCGAACCATTCCGACTCTACTTCGTTCGGAGTGCGGTAGTCAATTGCAGAGTGAATCCGAAGCTGGTTGTACCGCAGCTCGATATAGCGGATGACATCCTTGCGGGCGTGTTCCCGGGTCGGGTATTGGGTTCGGTTTACGCGCTCGTTCTTCAGGGTGCCATTGAACGATTCCGCCCACGCGTTGTCATAGCAAGTCCCTGTGCGGCCTACCGACCGTAGAATACCGAGTTCTTTCGCCACTGCCGCGAATTCAGCGGAAAGATACTGGCTGCCGCGGTCGCTGTGAAAGATTGTTTCCCCGGCGGCGATGGGCAGGTTCCGGGCGGCCATGCGAAGTGCGTCGGTGACCAATTCGGTGCGCATGTGATCGGCCATCGCATAGCCGACGACCTTCTTCGAATAGCAGTCGAGCACTGTGGCGAGATACAGCCATCCTTCCCAGGTTCGGATATAGGTGATATCGCCGACGAGTTTGCGTCCGGGCGCGTCGGCGGTGAAGTCGCGCGCCACCCGGTCGGGCAGGTCGGCGGCGTCGCCGGCGACGGTGGTGACCGGCCGGAACGGCCGGGGCTGGCACGGCACCAGCCCCAGCTGGCGCATGATTTTGCGGACCGTGTCCGGATCGACCCTGGTGCCCCAGCGGGCGAGCTGGGCGTGGACACGGCGGTAGCCGTAGGTGCCGTCGGAATGATCGAAACAGAACCGGATTTCGGCTTCGAGAATTTCGCGCCACTGCGCGGTGGCCGATGGTCGCCGGTTGCGCCAGTCGTAGAATCCCGACCGGGATACTTCCGCCCACCGGCACATGTCGACCACGGAATGATTGCCTTCTTCGGACGCGATGAACGCGTACTTGACCGTTACCGGTGCTTCCTCGCGAAGAAGGCCACCGATTTTCCCAGGAAACGGTTCTCCTCTTCCAGTTCCTTGACCCGACGCTCCAATTCCTTCAACCGGGCACGTTCCGGCAAAGACAAACCCGTGTCCGCTGCATGAGTGCGCTGAAACTGTTTCACCCAGTTCCGGATCGTCTGATCGGTTACCCCGCAATCGCGTGCAACATCGGCGACCGGTCGAGACTTCTCGACCACCTCACGTGCCGCTGTTTCCCGGAACTCGGGGCTGAACTGACGCGACTTTTTCTGTGCCACAAACAACTCCGTTCAGTTACCCAAATCATACTTTGGGTCACTGTCCGAGGAAGTTCCGGCACCTCA
>NZ_JARWRU010000707.1 GCF_029867845.1 Nocardia farcinica
CCCGGGCGCGGGGGCGCCCCGCCGGGGGGGGGGGCCCCCCGCCCCCGGGGCGGCCCCGCGGGCCGGGCGGCACCGCCCCCCGCGGGGCCGCGGCGGGTCAGCGCCGACGCCCGCCGCGGCGGTGGACGCCCTGCACCGGGACATGCTCGCCCTGCTCGACCGTGCGGACCATCCGGTCAACACCGCCGCGCTGGTGCCGCACGTGGTGTGGGCGCTGCTGCGGATGCGGGAGCCACGCACCGCCAAGCTGCTGGTCGACAAGGCCAGGTCGCGGCTCGGCGAGTTGCCCGACGTGATGCTGGCCCGCGCGGCCTGCGCGCTCGCCGAGGACCGTCCGCACCAGGCGGTCGATCTGCTGGAGCCGCTGCTGCGGACCCCGGGTGCGCTACGACCCAACAGCAGGGTGACCGGGCTGCTGGTCTGCGCGGTCGCGCACCGCGGCCTCGGCAGGCCGAGGGCGGGCGCCGAGACGCTGGAGCAGGCGGTGCGCGAGGCGGCCGAGGCCGAGCTGGTGCGCCCCTTCCTCGACGTGCCGGGCGCGATCGCGTTGCTCGACACCTGCTCGGGCCGGTTCGCCCGGGCCGAGGAGTTCGTGACCGCCGTCAGGGCGCACCCGGCCGCCCATCGCGAGCACACCCGCCCGGCTCTCACCGATACCGAGCTGCTGGTGCTCAAACAGCTGCCCACCGGCCGCACCGTCGGCCAGATCGCCGCCGATCTCGGGGTGTCGATCAACACCGTCAAGACGCATCTGCGCGGCATCTACGGCAAGCTCGGCGCCAACTCCCGGGTGGGCGCGCTGGACACCGCGCGTCGCAGCGGCCTGCTCTGAGCGCGGTCCGGCGGGACGGGTCAGCGCTCGGCGGCCGCCGCGCGCTCGGCGATGCGGGCACGCACCTCGGGGCGGCGCAGCGGCGGGACGGACTTGGGCGGCACCTTGCGGTCGGGCAGGCGCTCGAGCAGCCGGGTCGTCGTCGCGGCGATCTCGGCCACCGCCTCCTCGACGGCGGCGCGGTTGCTCGCCGAGACCGACGACAGGCCGCCGACCTTGCGGACGTACTGGAGCGCGGCGGCGTGGATCTCCTCAGGCGTGGCGGCCGGTTCGAGCCCGCGCAGCGCGGTGATGTTTCGGCACATACCCCGAGGCTAGCGCGGACCGCATAACAAACTGGACGGTTGGCGAAATCACTTGTGCCGCAGCGCGGGAAACCCGTCCCCACGGCGACGGGGCCGGTATACGATGCGGCATGGCGACGGCCCGCGACAGCCGGCCCACGCGCGGCGCTGCGCGTCCGGGCCCTGCCGCACCGCCCGGCCGTCCCCGTCCCGACCCCACGCCGGACAGCACGCGCCGGCAGGCAGCACCGCGGCGTCTCGATCCACTGGAGTACCCGTTGTCCGAACTGTTCAGCTCCACCCGGGTCGCCCCGGGCGCGAACGACGCGGGCGAGCGCCTGCTCTCGGAACTGGTCGAACATCTGCGCCACAATCGCACCGCCCTGCGCGCGCAGTGGGCGCGGCGGATCACCGAGGCCGAGTTGTTCACCGCGATGACCCCCGAGGAGATCTTTCACCGAGGTCACCTCGGTCTACGACAACTACGTGACAGTGCTGGAGACCGGCTCGGTGGGCGCCCTGGGCAACTACGCCCGCGATCTGTCCGAGCGGATCGTGGTGCGCGGGGTGCAGACCGACGAGATCCTCGGCATCGTGCTGCTGTTGCGCGATGTGCTCGCCCGCTCGCTGTTCGAGAAGTACCAGCACGACTTCGAACTGCTCGAGCGCGTGCTCGACGTCTACGAGCCCGCGGCCAACCGGTCGCCAGCATGGTGGCCATCTCGTTCGTGCAGGAGCGCGAGCGGATCATCCGCCAGCAGCAGGAGGCCATCCGCGAGCTGTCCACCCCGGTGCTGCAGGTCCGCGAGCAGCTGCTCATCCTGCCCATCATCGGCATGCTCGACAGCCAGCGCGCCCGCCAGCTCACCGAGCAGCTGCTGCGCGCCATCCGCGCCAACCGCGCCAAGGTCGTGGTCATCGACATCACCGGCGTGCCGACCATCGACTCCACCGTGGCCAACCATCTGGCCCAGACCGTGGACGCCTCGGGCCTGATGGGCGCGAGCGTGATCCTCACCGGCATGTCGTCGGAGATCGCGCTGACATTGGTGACCCTCGGGCTCGACCTGTCGAAGATGAACGCCGTCGGCGACCTGCAGGGCGGCATCGATGAGGCCGAGCGACTGCTCGGCTACGAGGTTTCCCGCGCGTGCGAGCATTCCCGTGCCGGCGAATCACCGGCCCGACCGGCTGCGGCCCACGCGCTTCCGAACGGAAAGGTCGGCCGGCCGGGGTAATTGCCGTCGGCATCAGGTTTCGCTATTGTCAATCTTCGATACCACTTAGTCTCTTTTGACTTGCGACCATCGCTCTTCCGGTATCGGCAACGCGGACTCGAATCCCGGCGCAGGGTGGGTTTTTTCGCCGGACCGGCCTCCCGCGTTGCGCGCTCCACCGCTCCACCCGTGCTATTCGCCGCGTCGTACGACGAACAGGATTCGCATGGTCGAGAACACTTTCACAGCGCCGCCGGGCGGCGGCCTGCACGCGCCACCCGGCGGTGGCGCCGTGGCACAGCTGGCGCAGCGCTACTGCGCGCTCGTCGAGCACTCCCCCGACGCCATCTGCGTGCACGATGGCGGCTCGATCGTGTACCTGAACCCCGCGGGGATGCGATTGTTCGCCGTGGACGCCGACGCGCTCGGCCGCCCGCTGGCCGACTTCCTGCATCCGGCCGAAGTGCTCACGCCCACCCGGCCGAGCAGGCGGGCGCCCGCCACCCTGATCCGCGCGGACGGCACGCGGATACCGGTTCAGACGGCCACGGTGCGCACGGTCTGGCAGGGCCGCAACGCCTATCAGCTGGTGCTGCACGACCTCAGCGCCCAGCGCGCGGCCGAGGCGGCCAGGCGGCGGATGGAGCAGCACTTCGCCGCGGTGGTCTCCCAGCTGGAGGAAGGCGTCCTGGTCATGACCAGGGACGGGCTGATCGAGTCGATCAATCCGGCCGCGCTGCGCCTGCTCGGTTGCGAGGGCGCCGATCTCGTCGGCCGCAACTACCAGGAGCTGTCGCTGCGCATGGTGGACGCCGACGGCTCGCCGTTGCCCGCGGCCGCGCATCCGATGGTGCGCACGATGCACACCGGCGAGCCCGCGACCGGTTTCGTCTTCGGCCTCGAGGGCCACCATCGCGGCAGACGCTGGCTGGCGGGCAACTGCCGCCCGCTCGATCCCGACGACCCCGGCTCGGCGGTCGTGGCCGCGTTCACCGACATCACCGACACCCGCGACCGCCACCGCAGGCTGCGCTACCAGGCCACCCACGACGACCTGACCGGCCTGAAGAACCGGGCCACCATCCTGTCCATGCTCGAGCACGCGCTGGCCGAGCCACGGCGCGAGCAGTTCTCCGCCGTGCTGTTCGTCGACCTGGACCGATTCAAGTCGGTCAACGACCGCCTCGGACACCTGGCGGGCGACGAGGTGCTGCGTGTCACCGCCCGCAGGCTGCGCCGCGCGGTGGCCGAGGGCGACGCGCTCGGCAGGCTCGGCGGCGACGAGTTCCTGATCCTGTTGCGCGGCCCCGGCCGCGATCCGGTGGCCACCGTCAACCGCCTGCACGCGGTGGTCGGCGACCCGATCCGGCTGCCGCACGGCCCGCTGCGGCTGGGGGTCTCGATCGGGGCCACCCGGCTCTCCCCGGTCGAGACGCGCTCACTCAGCGAGATCCTGCACGACGCCGACACCGCCATGTATCGGGAGAAGGCCGCCGCGAGCGCCTGAGGATGCGCCCCGGACGCGCGATTGTCCACGATGTCCTGTGGTCGGCGCGAGCATTGCGGGAGCGCGCCAGCGTACGATCGGCAATCGAGTCGGCCCTCCCTGAGCCGACTACCGCGCGGCCCGAACCCCCTGCGAGTCGCGCAACACCGAGTCGAGGGGGCCCCCGCCCCCCCCCCCCCCCCCCCCCCCCCGGGGTAAATAAAACACCCCCCCCCCC
>NZ_JARWRU010000708.1 GCF_029867845.1 Nocardia farcinica
GGGTTTTCCCAGCTCCCCCCCCGCGCGCCGCGCCCCACCCGGCGGGGTCTTGTTGGGGCGGCCCCGGGGGGGGGGACCACTATTCGGGGTGGTGCTCCCGCTGCCCTGAGTTGCGTGGGCCCTGAACTACGTGGGCCCTGAACTGCGTGGGCCGTGCGCTGCCACGGGAGGCCGCGGTTCACCGGTCGAGGGCCCGCGTGTGCCGACAACCGGTGGGTGCCGGGTCACGCGGGGCGCAGGCCGGCCAGTGCTGTCGTGCGCTGATCGATCCAGGTCCGCATCTCGGCGACCTTCTCGTTCAGTGTCTGCGCGCTGAGCCCGTCGCTGACCGGAACCGTCTCGGCCAGCCGGTCCAGCAGTTCGACGGCCAGTCCGCTGCTGTACACGCGGTCGGTCAGCTCCCAGTAGGCGGCCTCGTACCTCGAGGTGAACGCCTGCGACGCCAGGAAACGGGACTTCAGCGCATGACCGCCCCTCGACGGCATGCCGCCGCCCGGAGCGCCGTCCGTTCCCGCTTCGGGGTTCTCGGCCGCTCCCCCGCGCCGCCCGAACCCCAGCGACACCGAATCGTGCGGACCGGCCGTGGTCCCGCCGTGCATGGCGAGGTTCAGATCCCAGGAGACGACGGTGAACTTCTCGGTCTCCAGGTCGTACCAGAGGTAGTAGTTCTGGCCGGGGCCCGCCATGTCGTCGCCGTTGACCAACAGATTCTGGGTGGCCACGTAGCGGGCGAAGGAGGTCACGTCGACCCGGTCGGCCAGGTGGGCGTCGAACTCGACGTCGTCGGCGCTGTCGAGCCACTTCAGGAGGTCGATGATCGGTTGCAGGTTGCCGCTGCCGACGGCGTTGATCTGTGTGAACTGGTCGGCGTAGGCGGACTGGTCGTCACCCGCGTACTCGAAGCGGGAGTTCGCGTCGGCCTTGTAGAGGTAGCCGTCGGAGTCGAACAGGGCGTTGGCGTAGGTGTCGTCGGGGTGTTCGAGCAGCAGCCGGGTGGTGGTGGCGCTGTCGTTGACCGAATACACGACGTAGCCGTAACGCTGGGTGGGCTGATCGGTTTCCGCGGTCAGCGACAGCGCGAGGGCTTCGTTGAGCATCGGGGTTCCCGGCCGCACCGACAGTTCGGTCATGCCCTGGTAGCCGCGGCCGGAGACGTTCTCGTCGAAGCTGATGAGCAGCGGTAGCGAGGTCGGGTCCTCGGCCGAGGCGGACATGCCCATTCCCGCCATCGGGCCGCCGCTCGGCATGTCGGCGGGCAACTCGAACCCCTCAGGAAGTTCCATGCCATCCGGCGGGCTGAAGTCCTTGCCGCGCACCGCCATCAGAGTGGAGTTGCCTTTCAACCGGACCGACACGTCGTCGACGAAGGTGCCGTCGATGGTGAGGTCGGCGGTGACCCACTTCTTGTCGCCGGACTTCTGGAAGCTGGTGATCATGTCCTGGTACTCGGCGTCGGTGATCTCCAGGGACAGCTCGTGGGTCACCGAGTCGTCGAACAGGTCGACGGTGCCGGTGATGTTGTCGGTGATCTCGGAGGCGATGACCGAGATGTCGCCGGTGATCTGCGGACGGATGCGGGTGCCGCCGAAGACGGTTGCCATGACGGTCACGAACACGACGAACAGCGCGAGCAGCTTCCAGTGCCTGCGCAACGACATCGGCAGCCGGTGCGCGAGCCGGCGCGGCGGTGCCCCGATCGGCTGGTCCGGGCGCATCAGATGTCAGTCTGATCGTATCCGGTCAGGACGGTGACCCGCTGGCCTGCGTTCACGCCGCTGAGCGCCGCGATCAGCTCCGCGGACTCGACGCCCTTCTTCAGCTGCGCGGTGTAGTAGAGCTCGTTGAGCGCGCCCGCGCGGACCGATTCGGTGGAGACCAGCTCGAACTCCGAGCAGTAGCGCAGCAGCACGTCCTCGACCCCGGTCAGGTACTGCTGTTCCGGCGGCACCTGGATCTTCACGACCTGGCGCCTGACGTCGAGTGCGAACCAGTTGAATTTCGACATGATCACCATGACCAGGCAGATCGCCACGGTCGCGGCGACGGCGAGCAGGTAGAAGCGAGTGCCGGTGGTCATGCCGATGGCCATCACCAGGAAGATGAACCCGACGTCACGGGTCTCCTTGACGGCGTTGCGGAAGCGGACGACCGACAGCGCGCCGACGAGCGCGAACGCGCGGGCGATGTTGGAGCCGACCACCAGCATGATCAGCGAGACGACCATGCCGACCATCACCAGTGTCTGCACGTAGGACTGGCTGTAGGAGACGTTCTTGTGGGTGAAGCGGTAGACCCAGCCGATGACGGCGGCCAACACGAACGACAGCGACAGCGACACGATGATGTCGAAGGTCGTGAACGTCGCGCTGAGGTCTTGGAAGTCGAGAGTCATGTGGTCCTGATCCGGTTGTTCGAGGGGTGGGCCGGCCGGTGGTCCGGCCGGGCTCGTGCGGTGACCGGCGCTGGTTCGCCTGTTCCGCCGAGGAGGATCTGTTCGGGTGAGCCGAGGCGCGAGCGTGGCGCGAGGCCGAAGGC
>NZ_JARWRU010000709.1 GCF_029867845.1 Nocardia farcinica
GGTGCCTTCTTCATCGGCCAGGAACTGCGCGACGACGGCTCGGCGAACAACGACGCGAGCCCCACCGCCGTGGTGGCGGATCCGTCGACCACCGTCGAGTCGGCCACCAGCTCGGCCGCGGCCACCACCACCGAGGCCGCCGACTCGGCGGTCCCGGCCGAATTCGTCGGCACCTGGCGCGGCACCGCCGCCGACGGCCTGGTCACCTTCGACATCCAGCTGACCATCGAGGAGGGCGAGGTCGGCGCCGAGATCGCCCAGTCGAGCAACACCGGCCGGATCACCGGGCACAAGTGCAGCCGCGTCGAACGGCTCACCGACGTCACCGACGGCATGCTGACCTTCGTCGCGCGCCTGAGCCCGGACAGTCCACGTGACTGCGCCGACGAGGGCTCGGTCTCCACGGTCCGCCTCCAGGCGGACGGGTCGCTGGCCTACAGCACCCCCGGCCTGTTCGGCGGCGAGATCGCGGGCACCCTGCGCCGCGGCTGACCGGGGCAGCGTCGCCGCCGCCCTGGTACGGTTGCGGCGCAACAGCTTTCAGCGCCACCGGGCGGGCGGCCGAGGGGCCGGATCAGGGTTTGCGACCGACCCCGCCCCAGGCCGACACCCGGCGCACGCCTTGTTCCGCCTCGTCGGTGCGCCAGAAATTGATCGGCACCACACCGGGTTCCACGATCTCGAGCCCCTCGAACAACCCGCGCACCTGTTCGGCGGTGCGCGGCGTGTACGGCGCGCCACCGGTTCTGCGGTAGTTCTCGCACATCCGCACGTAGTCGCGATCGTCGGTGGTGCCGTCGTAGAGCGCCAGGTAGCTGCCGGAGGCCAAGGGCCGCATGATCTCCTCGACCGCGCGCTGGGCGTCGGCGTAGCCCGCCGCGTGGCCGAGCACGCCGATGAACAGCACCGCGACCGGCCGGTCGAAGTCGAGCACCGCGCCCGCCGCCTCGAGCAGTGGCGCCGGATCGTTGAAATCGGCTTCCACGTAATGGGTCGCCCCCTCTGGGGTGGAGTTCACCAGCAGCGCCCTGGCGTGGGCGAGCACCAGCGGATCGTTGTCGACGTAGACCACCTTCGCGTCCGGCGCTTCGGCCTGGGCGACCTCGTGGGTGTTCTGCATGGTCGGCAGGCCGGTGCCGATGTCGAGGAACTGCCGGACACCGGCCTCGGCCGCCAGCCAGCGCACGGCCCGGATGAGGAATCGGCGCGATTGCACGGCCATGGTTTTGATTTCGGGATAGCTGACAATGCCCGCCTCACCTGCCTGGCGATCCACGTCGTAGTAATCCCGACCACCCAGCCAGTAATTCCAGATGCGCGCCGAAGTCGGCACATCCAGGCGAACAGGACGGGGACGGTCGATCATGCAGAACTCCTGAATACAGATGAGTCGGCGACAACCTGCGGACTGTACAACTTTTCGAGGTTGCTACGGCAGGGTCTTCGGTCACCGATCCGACAGCACGGCCATGGCGGCATTGTGCCCGCCCAGCCCGCTGACGCCGCCGCCTCGGACCGCGCCCGCACCACAGATCAGCACATTGCCGACACCGCTTGCAACTCCCCAGGCTTCCGCCGGACTGTCGGATTCCCCTGTCCGCCAGGGAAATCGGAGGTCACCGTGGAAGATGTGCCCGCCGGGCAGACCGAGATCGCGCTCGAGATCGACCGGCGATCGCACCTCGAGACACGGCCTGCCGTCGGCGTCGACGGCCAGGCAGTCGGCCAGCGGTTCGCCGAGCGCGGCATCGAGCCCGGCCATGGCCGCCTCCAGGGCGGCCGCGCGCGCCTGCTCCGGGTCGCGGCGGAAAAGCCGGGCCGGGGTGTGCAGGCCGAAAAGAGTGAGGGTGTGCATTTCGGAACTCGCATTCGCCCCGGAAAGGATCGAGCGGTCGGTCAGAGTGTGGCAATACAATTCCGACGGCACCACCCTCGGCAGTGTCCCGGCATTTGCCTGCCGATAGGCGGCCTCCAGTTCGCTGTAGGACTCGGCCACGTGGAAGGTGCCCGCGAAGGCGTCGCGCGGATCGACCCCCTGGTCGCGCAGGCGCGGCAGCCTGCGCAACACCATGTTGACCTTCAGCTGCGCACCCTCCGGCTCCTCGCCGGGCGGTCTGCCGAGCAGCCGATCCAGTTCCCGCGGTGCGGCATTCACCAGCACGTGCCGTGCGCCCGCCCTTCCGCCCTCCCACCGGACCTCGGCGGCACGACCGTCGCTGTCGATGCCGGTGACCTCCGCACCGGTGACCAGCTCCGCGCCCGCGGCCCGCGCGGCATCGGCGAGCGCGTCGGTCAGCGCGCCCATGCCGCCCACGGGCACCTGCCAGTCACCGGTGCCGCCGCCGATGATGTGGTAGAGGAAGCACCGGTTCTGCCGCAGCGTGGGGTCGTCGCCGTAAGTGAAGGTGCCGATCAGCGCGTCGGTGAAGACGACGCCGCGCACGGTGTCGTCGGCGAACAGCCGCGTTATCGTCTCGCCGAGGGGGCGCTCGAAGATCGCCTCCCAGGTGGGCTCGTCGTCGACGACGCGCCGCAACTGCGCACGGGTCGGCAGTGGCTCGGTCATGGTCGCGAACACCCGCTCGGCGAGCCTGCCGGTGGTGACCGAGAAGCGTTGCCAGGCCTCGAATTCGCGGTCCGATCCGGTGATCGCGCGGAAACTCGCCCTGGTGCGGTCCGGCGCCGCGGCGTCGACCAGCAGCCCGCCCTCGCCGACCGGGGTGTAGGAGGAGATGCGCCGCGGGCGCAACCGGAAACGCAGCCCCAGGTCGTCGACGATGCGGCGCGGCAGCAGGCTCACCAGATACGAGTAGCGGGACAGACGAGCGTCGACGCCGGGGAAGGGTCGCTGCGAGACCGCGGCCCCGCCCGTGTGGTCGAGCCGTTCGAGCACCAGCACCGACCGCCCGGCCCGCGCCAGGTAGGCCGCGGCCACCAGGCCGTTGTGCCCGCCGCCGACCACGACGACGTCATAGGAATCCCGCGCCGGTTTCACCGCACCTGGATATCACGGCCCGCCGACATCCGGCCCGGCGACACGTCCGACACCAGGACCGGACCGACCGGTTCAGCCGCCGAAGACCGCGCAGCCGAAGCCGACCGGCTCGCCGTAGCCCACCGCGACGTCCACGGAGCGGGTGACGGCGGGATCGGAGGATTGCACCGCGCTGATCCGGTGCGTCCCCGGCGTGGCGGGCGTCCAGGTCAGCAGGGCGACCCCGCCGGTCGGGGCGACCGTGGCCAGGGGCACGCCGTTGTCGTAGAAATGCACCGGGGCGACCGGATCGGTGACGAACGCCTGGATGGTGGCCGGGCAGTCGGTGCCGTAGTTCGTGGCCATGCCGTATCCGAGATTCGGCAGCGTCTTCACCCCGGTGACCGTCGCCGACGCGGGCAGCGCCACCCCGAGCGCGAACCCGGCGGCGCACAGGCACACCGCCGCCGTCCTCGCGGCTCCGCGTCGCCGCGGGGGCGAGGCCGCGACGTCGGGCACCCGCGCGGCCGGCGGGTGCGCTTTCGGCGCCCGAGCGATCGGCACCGGGGAGCACGACGCCGGTGCGGACGACATGGAGGAGAGCGGCACGGGAGGAAGCGCGGACGTCGTCGTCATCGTGTTCCCTTCGGCGAGCTGTCAGGGTGCCCACGATCCTAGGTCGGCAGCCCCGCGCCGAGACCCGTTTCGGCGATCTCGCCCGGCCGCGCCGCCGCTCAGTCGACCATCACGCTGATGTGCTCGGCCACGCACGCTGGTTTCGGCGCGTCCTCGACCTGGACGGTCACCCGGGTGCGCACCCGCGCGCCCGCCGAGGTGCGCTCCACCGACAGCAGCTCCACCCCGGCGCGCAGCCTGCTGCCGACCGGCACGGCGGAGGGGAAACGCACCTTGTCCTGGCCGTAGTTGATCCCCATCTTCAGTCCGTCGACGCGGAAGACCTGCTTGCTGAGCACCGGCAGCAGCGACAGTGTCAGGAATCCGTGCGCGATCGGCCCGCCGAAGGGGCCCCGCGCCGCGCGCTCGGGATCGACGTGGATCCACTGGTGGTCGCCGGTCGCCTCGGCGAACTGGTTCACCGCCTCCTGTGTCACGGTGTACCAGTCGCTGTAACCGAGGTGCTCGCCGACCGCCTTCTCCAGCTCGGCGATCCCGTCGAAAACCCGCATAGCCCACATTCCTTCACTCGGTGAACCGGCCGGGACGTACACTACCGGTCCACGGCAGGCGCCACCCAGCCTTTTGATACATGACGCATGCTGTGTACTGTTTCAGGATGACCGTTTCCGCTTCCCCCACCGGTGGCGCCCGCTCTCCCGGACGCCCCGCGTCGGCGACCCGCGAGCAGGTCATCGACCTCACCCGGCGCGCCTTCCTGGCAGGCGAGCGCGTGGACGTACAGGCCATCGCCGCCGAACTCGGGCTCAGCCGGGCCTCGATCTACCGCTGGTTCGGCTCCCGCGAAGGCCTGCTCGGCGCGATGCTGGTGCAGGAGTACAAGCAGATGATCGCCAAGGCCGACGCCCGGTGCCGGGCCGAGGGCGCGCACCGCATCGTCGAGGTGCTCAGCCGGGTCGCCCGCTGGGAGACCGTGAACGAGCCGTTCCGGCGCTATTTCCTCAACGAGCCCCGCTCGGGCCTGCGCATCCTCACCGCCAGTGACGGGCCGGTGCAGCCGCACGCGGTCACCGCGGTCGCCGAACTGCTCGGCCGGGTCGAGGCGGAGGACGGATTCCCGCTGCCCCTCGAGCGCGACCTGCTGGCCTACACCCTGGTCCGCATCGGCGAGGCCTTCCTGTACACCGACACCGCCGCCGGCATCCGCAACGATGTGGACCGGCTGCGCGAGGTGTACTCGGTGCTGCTCGGGATCACCCCGCACCACGGCGATCGGGACGACACCGGGCACCCCTGACCCGGGCGAACCCGGCCGGGCCGGTCACCGTCGGACCGGCGCGTCACTCGACCACGAGCACGATCATGGTCGGATCCTGTGCCCGCGCCTCCGGCGCCACGGGGCCGCCGATGAGCGTGATCGGCCTGCGCGCGTCGAGCCGGTCGACGACCTCGGCCAGCGAGGGACCGATCTGCTCGGCGCGGACCAGGCACACGTGCAGCGCCCCCTCGGCGCGCACGGTCCGGCGCAACTGCCCAGGGCCGCCGTCGAAGACCACCGCCCCGGAATCGGCGTCCGCGCCCGCACAGACGGTGACCACCGCGCCGAGTCCGTCGAACGCGCCCGCCGCCGCCATCGGACTGTCGGTGACGACCCGCCCGCCGCTCACGCGGGCCCACGGGGCGAGCAGACTGCCGGGCAGGCCGTCCGGGACGAGCACGCCGGTCACCCGCGCGCCCTCCAGCAATTCCCGCAACGTGGCGGGCACCGCGTCCTCTTCGGTCCGCATCCCGGTGGCGCCGAGGCGGGCCACCCGCTCGAGGAAGTCGGCCACCAGCCGCGTCCGATCGGCCGGGTCGGCCAGCGCGTGCCTGCCCGCGCGCACGACCGGAACCATCCGCTCGTCGTCGGGCAACTCGCTGAGCAGGTCGCGGACCCGCCGCAGCAGGTGCTCGTCGGATGTCATCGGCCCACCGCCCGTGGTGGTCGGGATGGGCACCGGCGCTCGGCCATGTCTCACCTCACTGTGTCGGTGGCCGCCCCCGGTGGCGCGGTCGGCCACGCACACGGCACGGCCGCCACCGAGGGCCGCCCGCACCGCGCAAGGTACCCGCCGCGCACGGACGTGGCAACCGTGCCGGACCGGGGCGTATCGGCCTATCCTGCGGGTATGGATCCGGGCGGATCGGCAGCAGGCGCGGAGGCGATCTCCGCCGCCGAACAGGCGGCGGGAACCCGTCCGCCGCCGCCCGCCGCGGCGGACGGGACACCGGGACATCGGCCCTATCGCACGGTCGCCGACCTCGACCACGCGCTCGTCGACTGCCGTGCCTGTCCCCGCCTGGTGCGGTGGCGCGAGGAGGTGGCCCGGACCAAGCGCGCCGCCTTCCAGGACGAGACCTACTGGGGCCGCCCGGTCCCCGGCTTCGGCCCCGACGACGCCGGGATGCTCATCGTCGGTCTGGCACCGGCCGCGCACGGCGGCAACCGCACCGGCCGCATGTTCACCGGCGACCGCAGCGGCGACGTGCTCTTCGCGGCCCTGCACGCCGTCGGCCTGGCCACCAGGCCGGTCGCGGAGCACGCCGAGGACGGCATGCGCCTGCTCGGTGTGCGCATGACCGCCCCGGTGCACTGCGCGCCCCCGGAGAACAAGCCGACCGTCGCCGAACGGGACCGCTGCCGCGGCTGGCTGGAGGCCGAACTCGACCTGCTCGCCCCCACCGCGCGCACCGTGGTGGTGCTCGGGGCCTTCGGCTGGCAGGCGCTGTTGCCCGCACTGGCGGGCGCGGGCTGGAGCATCCCGAGGCCACGCCCGAAGTTCGGCCACGGCGCCCGGGTCCGGCTCGAACCCGCCCGCCCCGACCGCGCGCCGCTGGAACTGTTCGGCTGCTATCACGTCAGCCAGCACAACACCTTCACCGGACGGCTCACCCCGGCCATGCTCGAGGACGTTCTCGCCACAGCCGCGACCGCCGCGGGCCTGCATCCGCGTCCAACGCGCTGAAAGCCCCCGCGAAATAGCAGGTCCGACGGCGTGGAGCGGATCGACGAAGCGCACCGGCCGGTATCGTTGTGGTGTGCAGCACATCGCGTACGGCGGTATCCACCGGTCGCGTCGGCGGTGCCGGACCACATGAGCGCCTTCACCCGGCTGCTGCGTCCCGCGCTGCTTTCCGCCGCGGCCTCCCCCAGGGTCGAGCGGACGGTGACCAACATGCGCGCCACCCGGAGCATGGTCGACCGCTTCGTCGCGGGCACCACCGAGGCGGACGCGCTGACCGCCGTCACCGCCCTGCTGGACTCCGGCCGCTGGGTGACCGTCGACTATCTGGGCGAATACACCACCGACCCGGCCCAGGCCCGCGACACCGTCGAGCGCTACCAGCGGCTCGTCGCGGCACTGGCCGAACTGCCCGCCGCGTGGCTACCGGGCAACGTCCGCCCGGTCGAGGTGTCGATGAAGCTGTCGGCGCTCGGCCAGTCGTTGCCGGCCGACGGCCACCGCATCGCCCTCGACCACGCCCGCGAGATCTGCGCGACGGCCACCGACGCGGGCATCGCGGTCACCGTCGACGCCGAGGACCACACCACCACCGATTCCACGCTGGCCATCGTGCGCGAACTGCGCGCCGAGTTCCCCTCGGTCGGTACGGTGTTGCAGGCCTATCTGCGCCGCACCGAGAACGATTGCCGCGAGTTCGCCGGACCCGGTTCGCGGATCCGGTTGTGCAAGGGCGCCTATCGGGAACCCGCCGCGGTGGCCTTCCAGCGCTCCTCCGAGGTCGACGACTCCTATCGACGCTGTCTGCGGGTGCTCATGAGCGGCAGCGGCTACCCGATGGTCGCCACCCACGACCCGGCTATGATCGCCGCCGCGGCCACCTATGCCGACGAATGCCAGCGCGGACCCGGCGATTTCGAGTTCCAGATGCTGTACGGCATCCGCGAGGCCGAGCAGGCGCGTCTGGTCGCGGCCGGGCACCGGATGCGCGTCTACCTGCCCTACGGCGAGCGCTGGTACGGCTACTTCATGCGCAGGCTCGCCGAACGGCCGGCGAATCTGGCCTTCTTCCTCCGCGCGCTCACCAGCCGCGAGCGGGTCTGAACGCCGACGGCCGGCGCGCCGCATGGTCGCGACGCGCCGGCCG
>NZ_JARWRU010000710.1 GCF_029867845.1 Nocardia farcinica
CGCCGCGAATGCCCCGGGCCACGCCGGACCACTGGGCGGGGGCCATGGCGCGAATGCCCCCGGCGGGCCCGGACCGCTGGGGGTCGGCCCCGGCGCACCGGTCACGCAGACGGCGAGCGCGCCCTCCCCCGCCGACCACAACGCGACCCGTCCCGCGCAGTCGGTGGACGAGTCGCGCAAGCTGGCCCAGCCGCAGCGGGTGCCACCCGCGGCGGAGCGGGCTGCCGAACCGGTGACGGCGGGCGGGCATTCGCGACGCTGGCTGCTGGCGGTGGGCGCGGCGGGCGTGGTGCTCGTGCTGGCGCTGGTCGGGCTGGCGGTGGCGCTGATCGGTGGCGGGTCGACACCGGAGGACGATGTGCGGGCCGCGATCGGGGACTACACCTCGGCGTTGCGCGAGGGCGACCTGGAGCGACTGCGGTCCGGCACCTGCGGGTCGCTGCACGAGTTCTACCGGGATCTGCCCGCCGAGCAGTTCAGCAACGTGCATCAGCAGTCGGTGGAGCAGGGCAACATCCCGGTGGTCGCGAGCGTGGACGCCATCAAGATCACCGACGGGACGGCGCTGGCGCTGGCCACGGTCTACACCGAGGCCGACCCGGGCAATCGCTCGGAGCGAACCTTCGATCTGGAGGAGACGGAGCAGGGCTGGAAGGTCTGCGACCGGCCTGCGGAATCGGAGTGACATCCCCCTGAGGGCCCGTCGCGGTCGTCACACTCACCTGGTCAAATGACCATCCCGGCCACTAACATGGCCGGGATCATGGGCAGTGAACAGACGATGACGGCTCCGCAATCCCAGGTCGCGGCCGCGACCGCGCACACCGCGAACCCGGCCGCGCAGACCGGCGACACGGCGGGCGTCCCGGAGGCGACCTCCACTCGCGAGCTGGCCGGGCGCCGCTTCCTGGTACGCGATCCCTATCACATCGGCAGGGAGAAGATCCGCGAGTTCGCCCGCGCGGTGCAGAACCGCCACGGCGCCCACCACTCCGGCGAGGACGCCGACCGGCTCGGCTACCAGGGCCCGCTCGCGCCGCCCACCTTCTCCTCGGTGATCGGCATGGCCGCCACCAACGCGCTGCTCGACTCGGTGCTGCTCGAGTACGACCTGGCCCAGGTGCTCCAGACCGACCAGACCTTCGAGCTGCGCCGTCCGTTCCTGCCCGGCGACGCCATCCGCACCCAGGTGGTCATCGAGTCGATCCGCACCTTCGGTGACAACGATTTCATCAGCGTGCGCGCGGAGATGTCCGACCAGCACGACGAGATCGTGCAGATCGCCTCCACCACGATCGTGGCCCGCCGCGGCGCGGAGATCGACCCCGATCTGGCGAAGATGGTGCAGAACATCTTCATGCACTCGCGCCCGAAGAGCCAGGCCGTCGGCATCACCGAATCCGGTGTGCTGCAAGAGCTCGACGAGCACACCCCGACGGGCCGCAAGGCCGAGTTGCGACCGGTGCACACCGTCCCCGCCTTCGCCGACCTGGCCAAGGGCGACGCCCTGCCCGCGGGCAGCGCCCGGCTCACCCGAGGCGACCTGGTCAACTACGCGGGCGTGGCGGGCGATCCGAACCCGATCCACTTCAGCGACGAGGCGGCCGAGCTGGTCGGCCTGCCGACCGTGGTCGCGCACGGCATGCTCACCATGGGCCTGACCGCCGACTACCTGACCTCCTGGCTCGGCGATCCCACCGCGATCGAGACCTTCAGCGTGCGCTTCTCCGGTTATGTGCCGGTCGGCGTCGACGCCCCGGCCGTCATCGACTTCAGCGGCAAGATCAAGGCACTGCACGAGGACCGCCGCGCCGCCACGGTGATGCTCGGGGCGACCTCGCAGGGCCGCAAGCTGTTCGGCCGCGCGATCGCCGACGTCCGGCTCTCCTGAGCCGGCCTGCCCGGCACGGTTGCCAGGCGCGCCGCGCGACCGGATCACCCCGCCCCGGTGCGCCCGCGCGCTCAGCCCAGCTCGGCCCGCATGAGGTAGACGTTGTAGTCGTTCCAGGTCGAGATGGTGAAGTACAGCTCGTCGCCGCGTGACCACGGGTGGATGAATCCGCCGTACAACTCGAGGTGGTCGAACACGGTGACCGTCGGCGCGGGCTCCGACCACGCGCCCTGCGGCGTGGCCGACTCGCGCACCACGATGGCGGCGCGGGCGGTGTCGAGGTAGCTCATCTGCCACACCCCCCGGTCGGCGGCGTAACGCACCGACAGCTCCCCCACCGGCGCCGACACGATGGGCGTCGCGCCCGCCGCGCCGCCGACCGGCGTCCACTGCCCGTCGCGCCAGTACTGGTAGGCGGTGGTGTTGAGGATCTGGTCCTGGGCGACCCTGGCCAGCCCGACCGCGCCGAGGCGGGTGCTCGGCGTGCCGAACAGATACACGTGGCCCTCGTGCGGGACCATGGCGCTCACCTGGAAGGTGGACAGCCCGAAGATGTTGTCCCAGCGGGCATGTGGGTCCTTGGTCCAGGTCTGCCCGCCGTCGTCGGAGTAGGCGATGCCGCCGTGGTTGGTGTAGAAGGTGCCGGGCAGGCTGTTCCAGGTGCGCAGCGACATGTAGCTCAGGTACTGCCTGCCGTCGAGCGCGAAGCCGGAGGTCGGGATGGTGGTGATCTCGACGTTGTCGAGCTTGCGGCTGGAGAGCACCTCGGCGGCGTGGCAACGGCTGTCGGTGACCATCCGGTCGAAGGTCATGCCGTCGGACAGGTCGGTGTCGGAACTGAAGGCCAGCACATTGCTGCGCCAGTCCCCGCCCATGCCGCCGGGCGGGTGGAAGCCGACCCCGACGGTGTCGCCGAAGGCGACCGCGATCTCGCCCGGCGCGCTCTCCCACATGATGCCGAGGTCGGTGCCGTACACCTGCCAGCGCTTGTCGGTGCGGTTCACCGAGTGCGCGCCGGTGAGCTTGGCGATCTCGGTGACGTTCGTGACGCGCGGCGCGGGCGGGGCAGCCACCCGCGCGGCGGGCTCGACCGGCGGGGTGACCGGCGCGGGCGGCGGCGGAACCTGCTGCTCGGGGCCGGGTCCCGGGAGCGCGAAGTAGAACGGGTGCGGGTCGAGCAGCAGTTCGGGAATGCCGAGCCGCTGGGCGAGTCCGGGCGGCGGCTGCGGCAGGTCGGTGAGATCGGGGCAGGGGTTCTCGCACGGATCGGCGGGCAGAGTCATCTCCACCCGCACCGGCTCGGGCTCCGGCGGCTGCGGCGGCAGCACCGTGACGACCGGATACGGGATCGGCACCTCGAGGGTCTCGGGGATCAGGTCCTCGTGCACCGGCGCCGGATCGGTGCGACACGGCCCGATGCCGGGGATCGGTCCCGGCGGCGGATCGGCCGACGCCGGGGCGTGATGCAGTGCGACGAACAAGCCCGCGAGGCCGAGCGCGGCCCGCACGCGGATCGACATACCAACCCCCTGTGTGCCGGGTGGTCACCGCTGGTCAGCGACAGACCCTACCGCGACGACGCCGTCCGGGGCCCCGATCGGACCGCGACACCACCGGACCGTCGCGGAAGAGATGACGGTGGTCAGCCGACAGCGCGGAAGGTGATGACCGTCGACCCGATGCGGATCATGTCCTGGTCGGCGAGCAGCGCCGATTCGATCGGCTCCTCGTTGATGTAGACGCCGTTGGCCGAGTGCAAATCCTTGATGAGCAGACCGGCCCGGCTGGGCACGATGTGCGCGTGGTACCGGCTGGCCTTGGGGTCCTCGACCACCAGGTCGTTGTCGGTCATGCGCCCGATGCGCATGCCCGCGTGCGGAATCGGCAGTTCCCGGCCGTCGGGCAGGCGCAGCACGCCGCTGCGGATCGTGCGCGGGCCCTCGGTGACGGTCTCGGTCATGGCCGCGGCCATCCGCTCGACCTGCTTGAACTCCTTGGTGCTCAACGGTTCCTGGCGCAGCACCCGCTGCTCCAGCTCCACCAGGGCGGGGCCGGGGTCGATGCCCAGTTCCTCGGCGAGCACGGTGCGGACCCGGCGGCAGGCGTCCAGCGCGTCGGCCTGGCGGCCGGACAGGTACAGCGCGGTGATGAGCTGCCCCCACAGCGGCTCGCGCAACGGGTGCTCGGTGGTCATGGCGACCAGTTCGCCGATCACCGACGACGCGCGCCCGCAGGCGATCTCGGCGTCGATGCGGGCCGAGGCGGCCAGCAGCCGCTCCTCCTCCATGGCGGTGGCGAAGCTCTCGGCGAATTGCAGGCCTGCCAGATCCGCCAGCGCGCGCCCGCTCCACTCGGCCAGCGCGCGCCCGTAGGCCACCGAGGCGCCGGTGTGGTCGCCGAGTTCGGCCGCCTTGGCGCCGGTGTCGCACAGCGCCTCGAAACGGCCGATGTCACAGGCCTCCTCGGCGATCTCCAGCCGGTAGCCCGAGGACTCGGTGCGCAGCACGGCCGCCGGGTCGACCCCGGCGGTGCGCAACGCCTTGCGGATGTTGGAGACGAAGACCTGCAGGCTCGCCGCGTAGGAATCCGGCGGGTCCTCGTTCCACACCATGTCCGCCAGCGCCGCCGAGGACACCGCGCGACGGCGGTTGACGGTGAGGGCGGCCAGCAGCGCCCGCGGCTTGGGCCCGCCGACCGCCACCGGCTCGCCGCCGACGAACAACCGGACGGGCCCGAGCACACGTACATCCAGACTCATGAGCTCGGGCCTCGCCTGTGTCTTATCCGAATTGTGTGATCAGACCTGGGGACGGATCAGGCGCTGATGGACCGTCCGGCCGACTTGAGGTCGTTGCACGCCTCGACGACGCGCTCGGACATCGAGGCCTCGGCCTTCTTCAGGTAGCTGCGCGGGTCGTAGGTCTTCTTGTTGCCGACCTCGCCGTCGATCTTCAGCACACCGTCGTAGTTGGTGAACATGTGGCCCGCGACCGGGCGGGTGAAGGCGTACTGGGTATCGGTGTCGACGTTCATCTTCACCACGCCGTAACGCAGCGAGTCCTCGATCTCGGACTTCAGCGAACCGGAGCCGCCGTGGAAGACGAAGTCGAACGGCTGCGCGTCGGCGCCGAGGCCCAGCTTGGCGGCCGCGACGCGCTGGCCCTCGGCCAGCACCTCCGGGCGCAGCTTGACGTTGCCCGGCTTGTACACGCCGTGCACATTGCCGAAGGTGGCGGCGAGCAGGTACTTGCCGTTCTCGCCCGCGCCCAGCGCCTCGATGGTCTTCTCGAAGTCCTCCGGCGAGGTGTAGAGCTTCTCGTTGATCTCCGCCTCGACGCCGTCCTCCTCACCGCCGACGACGCCGATCTCGACCTCGAGGATGATGTTGGCCGCCGAAGTGGCCTTCAGCAGCTCCTTGGCGATCTCGAGGTTCTCGTCGATCGGGATGGCCGAGCCGTCCCACATGTGCGACTGGAACAGCGGCAGGCCGCCTGCGTTGACGCGCTCCTGGGAGATCGCGATCAGCGGCCGGACGAAGCCGTCCAGCTTGTCCTTGGGGCAGTGGTCGGTGTGCAGGGCGATGGTGACGTCGTACTTGGCGGCCACCACGTGCGCGAACTCGGCAAGCGCCACCGCGCCGGTGACCATGTCCTTCACACCCAGACCGGAACCGAACTCCGCGCCGCCGGTCGAGAACTGGATGATGCCGTCGCTACCGGCGTCGGCGAAACCCTTGATGGCCGCGTTTATCGTCTCCGACGAGGTGCAGTTGATCGCCGGGAAGGCGAAGGAGTTCTGCTTGGCGCGAGCCAGCATCTCGGCGTAGACCTCGGGGGTTGCGATGGGCACTGAACAGACCTCCATGTACGACGCTCTCCGCCCGCCGGCGCGGGACGGGTGCTGATCCTGCTGATCAGCCTAGGCGAGACGGCGGCCCCTCCGACAGGGACCCCGGAACCCACCGTGCGACGCGCGCCACAATTAGGCAGGCCCTGCGAACGCCGGTACCCTTGGCCACGTGATAGCGCTGGCCGGCACGGAGACCTTGACGACCGATCTCGCCCTCATGCCAGGCTTCCTCGACCCGGTCAACCTGCTGAACTCCTTCGGCACATGGGTGCTGGTGGGGTTGCTGGCCGTTGTCTTCATCGAATCCGGTCTGCTGTTCCCGTTGCTGCCCGGTGACTCCCTGCTGTTCACCGCGGGCCTGATCGCGGCGGCCAAGTCCGAGGAGATCGAGCCCTTCGCGCCGATCGGCGTGCTGCTGATCCTGATCCCCGTCGCGGCCTTCGCGGGCGACCAGGTCGGATACATGATCGGCAAGGGCGGCGGGACCGCGCTGTTCAAGGACAACGAGTCGCGCTTGTCCAAGAAGAAGTACATCGACGAATCGCACGCCTTCTTCGAAAAGCACGGGCCGATCACCATCATCCTTGCCCGCTTCGTGCCGTTCGTGCGCACCTTCGCCCCGGTCGTCGCGGGCGCCTCGGCGATGAGCTACCGCGTCTTCGTCACCTACAACGCGATCGGTGCGATCCTGTGGGGCTCGGGCGTCACGATGCTCGGCTACCTGCTCGGCCAGATCCAGTTCATCCGCGACAACATCGACCTGATCTTCCTGCTCATCGTGTTCGTCTCGGTGGTGCCGATCTTCCTGGAGATCTTCAAGCGCTGGCGCAACAAGGGCGAGGGTGACGGCGAGGGCGCCGCGGCGGGAAACGCCGACGCCGTCACCGAAGAGATCGCGGTGGTGAAGACCACCAACGGCCAGAGCTGAGCCCATGACCACCGCGTCGAGCGGGATGAGTTTTCTCGAGTCCGCCGGTCCCGCCCTGGTGTGGACCGTTGTCCTGAGCTTCGTCTTCCTCGAGTGCGCGGTCATCGTCGGCCTGTTCCTGCCCGGCGACTCCATGCTGCTCACCGCGGGCGTGGTGATGGCGGGCCACGAGATGGGCGAACGGCAGATCTGGGCGCTGGCGGTCGGGGCCATGGTGGCCGCCGTGGCGGGCAACCAGGTCGGCTACGTGATCGGCCAGCGCACCGGCACCGGATTCGTGGCCCGGCGCGACGGCCGCTACGTCAACGCCCAGAACCTGCAACGCGTGGCGTCCATGCTGGAGCGGCACGGCTTCTGGGCGGTGCTGGTGGCCCGGTGGATTCCCTGGGTGCGCACACTGTGCCCGCTGGTGGCGGGCGCGGCGCGGATGGACCACCGCCGCTACACCGTCGCCAGCACCCTCGGCGCGATCATCTGGGCGCCGGTGCTGCTGCTGATCGGCTTCTACGCGGGCAGCCACCTGGCCCGCATCCCCTGGCTGATGCACGGGGTCACCGGCGCGCTGGTGCTGGCGGTGGTGGTCGGCACCGTCGTCGGCATCCGCGGCTACCGCCAGGAGATGCGCCGCACCGCCGCCGAGGCCGAGGCCGACACCCAGCCCATCGAGTACGCGCTGGACGGCCGCCGCGAGATCGACCCGCCGACGGTGGTGCTGCCGCGCTGGGAGCCGGGCACCTACCGCTAGAAGCCCGCCGCGCTCACCTGGTAGGCGGCCTCCATCAGCATCCAGCCGCTCAGCTGCACCGACAGGTCACGCTCGGGCACCGCCGAGGAGGTCACCGAGCCGCCCGAGGTGAAGTAGCCGGCGCCCGAGGTGCCGCCGGGCAGCACGGCCCGCTTGGTCCAGTCGGCGCCGAACAGCGGCTCGCTCTCGATGTCGAGCCGGTTCGCCCAGGCCGCCGCGGCGGAGGCCTGCACGATGTCGGCGGCAGTGCGCCGATCCTGGCGCTGCACCGGGCCGTCGCCGGGCAGCGCGATCGCCACCACCGCCAGGTAGCGCGCCAGGATGCCGTTGAACAGCCCGCCGTCGCCACCGCCGCCGCCCGCGATCACCCCGCCGGTGGTCATGTGTTCCTCGACCGCGCCGAGCAGCCGGTGCACCCGCTCCAGATGGCGCGGCTCGTCGGTGTGCACGGCCAGTTCGGCTTCCAGGCCGAGCACCACGCCCTGGCAGTAGGTGAAGGTGGGGCGCTCGATCTCCCCGGACGGCAGGTGGATGCCGTCGAGGATCAGGCCGGTCTCCCGGTCGCGCAGGGTCGCGTCGATCCAGTCCGCCATCTGCTGGGCGCGGGCGTGCCTGCCGAGCCTGCACAGCGCGATCGCGGCCGGACCGTTGGCGGGGGCGTTGTAGTAGTCCGAGCGCATCCGCCACGGGATGCCGCCGCCCACCTCGGGCCGCCAGGCGTCGTAGAGCTTCTTCTCCAGCGCGGTCAGCGCACGCCGGGTGGAGGTCAGGCCCTGGATGCGGTCGGCGCGCTCGAGCGCGATGGCCAGCCAGGCCATGTCGTCGTAGTACTTGTTGGTCCAGCCGGTGAGATTGCGCATGCGGTGCGAGCGCACCAGCTCGGCCACCCTGCCGCGGCGCGCCGGGGTCGGTGTGCGGTTCACCGCGTCGACGGCGCAGTCGATCAGATGCGCCTGCCACCAGTAGTGCCAGGAGGCGAACAGCCGCTCCCGCCTGGTCGCTGGCCACCCGACCACGGCCAATTCCGTTCCAGGACAAGCCCACAGGGCGCGAAGGTGCCGGGAGATCACGGCGGACTCGGCCATGTCGGCCCGTTCGGACCACAGGGCGGGGGTCGGGGTCGTGTCCGGCCCTGGCAGCGGGCTGCGCGTGGTCATAGGTCAATGGTGCCAGGTTTACGGCGATTCCTGCCGCTGAATTGTTACCGTTCGGCTGCTTCTTCCGTTACCGATGCCGGTGCGGGGCGGACGTGCCGCGTCCGTGCCTTCCGAGACCGTCACCACGCCGTGGACAGGTCGGCGTGCGCGCGCACCCAGGCGTGCATGGCGATGCCCGCGGCCACCCCGGCGTTGATGCTGCGGGTCGACCCGAACTGGGCGATCGAAACCGTCATCGCCGCCGCGTCTTTCGCGTGCTCGGTGACGCCGGGGCCCTCCTGGCCGAACAGCAGCAGGCACTCGCGCGGCAGTTCGGCGGTCTCCAGCGGGATCGCGCCGGGGACGTTGTCGACCGCCACCACGGTCAGCCCGGTCCGCGCGGCGAAGGCGCACAGCGCGCCGATGTCGGGATGGTGCTCGATGTGCTGGTAGCGGTCGGTCACCATGGCGCCCCGGCGATTCCAGCGCCGCCTGCCCACGATGTGCACCGCGGCCGCGGCGAAAGCGTTGGCGGTGCGCACCACGGTGCCGATGTTGGCGTCGTGGGCGAAGTTCTCGATCGCCACGTGGAAGGGGTGCCTGCGGCGGTCGATGTCGGCGACGATCGCCTCGCGGGTCCAGTACCGGTAGGCGTCGACCACATTGCGGCGGTCGCCGTGCGCGAGCAGCTCCGGGTCCAAACGCGGGTCGTCGGGCGGCGGGGTGCCGAACTCGTCGAGCCACGGGCCGACGCCGTGCGGGTGCTCGCCCCACTCCGTCGGCCCCGGCGCCGGATCGGCGGTGCTGTCCCGCAGCTCACCGACGGTGCCGTCCCGCACGTCACCGGCGGTGCCGTCCCACACCGGATCGGCGGTGCTGTCCCGCGCCTCACCAGCGGTGCCGTCCCGCACCGGAGCTGCGGGGTCGATCGAGTGCTCTTCCACGCGGCCGATGCTAGAACCGGCCGCGTCGGGCGCGGTGCCCAGGACCCGCGGACTGTGTCCTGCGCCCCGACGGCGTCCCGTCCGACACCGAGGGCCGCGCTCGGCGCCCCGAGGACTGTGCGCACAACCCCGAGGGCTGTATTCAGTACCCCGAGGGCTGTATTCAGTACCCCGAGAGCTGTATTCAGTACCCCGAGGGCTGTATTCAGTACCCCGAGAGCTGTGCTCAGTACCCCGAGGAGGCCGTGGAGGCGCCGATGATCATGAAGACGATCATCAACGCGAAGCCGAGCACGTAGAGCGCCAGCAGGATGGTGCCGATGATGCCGCAGATGTAGCCCGCCTTGGCCGAGCCCTGCCCGCCCATCATGCCGCCGGAGGCCTCGATCTCCTTCTGCACCCGGGCGCCCATCCACCAGGCGAACGGGGCACACAGCTGGCACAGCACCAGCCCCAGGATGCCGAGGATCAGCACCGTCGTCGCCTGCGGGTGGTCCTGCGGCGCCCCGTAGGGCAGGTACGGATTGCCGTACTGGGGTGGGTAGGTCATGCAGCGATGCTAGTGCCTGCGCGCGTGCGCGCGGGGATCGGCGAGGAAGTACTGGGCCGCGGTGTAGGTCGCGAGAACGACCGCCTCCGTGCGCCTTCGGGCCCTGGTGGAGCGGGCGAAGACGCGGCGGGCCACGATCAGCCCGTCGGAGACGGTGAACAGCAGCGCGCCCAACGCCAGCCTGCTGCGCGGATCACCGTCGGGGACATTGATGCCCGCGACGTTCAGTGCCTCGGGGGCCAGTTCCGGGTCCGAGGCCAGCACGCCCGCGGTCGCGAGGGTGGCGCCGTAGGCGGTGAGCGGGGCAGCCACCGAGGGCGTGCGCGCCCGCATCAGCAGCGCGGCGCCGAGCCAGGCGGCGGCCCGCTGCACGGCGAGCGCCTTGACCGGCCTGGCGCCGCGCCGCCACCACAGCCGGGCGTAGCCGGTCTGCATGACGGCGAAGGCGGACGCGCCCGCGACCAGGCGACGGTCGTCGTCGGGATCGATGAGCAGCACGTCACCGACGGTCGCCGCGCCGAGCGAGGCCAGCAGGACCGTACGCTCGGCGGGTTCGATGTCGGCGCCCGAGGTCACCACGTCGGCGGCCAGCAGCGGCATCAGCAGCGGCTTGGCCAGCCACTGCACCCGGTCGCGGGGGGGGGGGGGGCGGGGGCGGCGGGGGCCGCCCCCCCGCCCCGGGCCCCCCCCCCGCCCGCCGGCCGCCGCCCCCCCGGCCCCCCGCCGCCCCGGGCCGCCCGCC
>NZ_JARWRU010000711.1 GCF_029867845.1 Nocardia farcinica
CGGGTGGGCGGTGGCCAGCTATTGGGGTGGGGGTATCTCGTCGCCCACGCGTTCGTGCACAGCTACGAGGGGGCGCGGACCGACGCGAGGGGCGACTAACTCGCGGACGCGGCCATCTCCCGCGACCCGGTGACGGCCGGGTCGCTCGTCCGCGTCGGCGGACCGAGGTTCGGATTGATCGTCAGCAAGGCGGTGGGCTCCGCGGTGGTTCGACACCGGGTGGCCCGCCGCCTGCGTCATATGTGCGCCACGATCGTCGACGAGCTTCCGGCCGACGCCGACGTCGTCATCCGCGCGTTGCCCGGCGCGGCCACCGCCGATCAGGCGGAGCTGGCCCGCCAGGTGCGCAGCGGACTGCGCAAGCTCGGACTCACCACCGGTACCGTCGGCGCACCCACCGGGCGGCCTCGTGGCACGGCGAGCGCGCGGACGCGAGCGGACCACCGCTCGTGAGATCCGCCGTCGCCGCCGTGACCCGGCTGCCCGCCCGGGCGCTCATCTTTCTGATCGAGCTGTATCGGACCTACGTCTCCCCCACCCGGATGCCGGTCTGCCGGTTCACGCCGACCTGCAGCGAGTACGCGGTCACCGCGCTGCGCACCAGAGGTCTCGTCGTCGGCCTCGGATTGGCAGCCGTGCGACTGCTCAAATGCGCGCCCTGGCACCCTGGTGGGTGGGATCCCGTTCCGGGACGCCGCCCACGCGGCCGGAACGCGGCAGTCGCCCACGACACGTCGGCGCCAGAAGCTTGTAAATGTTAGCCGCACGCGGTGACGGACGACGGGAGTGCATAGAGCCGTGCTCGACTTCATCTATTGGCCGGTGTCCTGGATCTTGTGGTTCTGGCACCGCGTGTTCGGGTTCGCCTTCGGCGCGGACAACGGTCTCACCTGGGCCCTGGCCGTGGTGTTCCTGGTGTTCACCCTGCGCCTGCTGCTCTACAAGCCCTTCGTCAAGCAGGTGCGCACCACCAAGCAGATGCAGGAACTGCAGCCCCAGATCAAGGAGCTGCAGAAGAAGTACAAGAACGACCGCCAGAAGATGGCGCTGGAGATGCAGAAGCTCCAGAAGGAGCACGGCTTCAACCCGCTGATGGGCTGCCTGCCGGTGCTGGCCCAGGTGCCGGTCTTCCTCGGCCTCTTCCACGTGCTGCGTTCGTTCAACCGCACCGGTCACGGCATCGGCCAGCTCGGCCTGTCTCCCGAGCTGAACGCCCAGCTGTCGAACTACGCCTTCTCCCCCGAGGACGTGCAGTCCTTCCTGCGGGCGCGCATCTTCGGCGCGCCGCTGGCGTCCCACATCACCGCGCCGCTGTCGGAACTACAGGCCTTCGCCGACTTCGGCGGCGTGCCGAGCAAGCTGAGCATCGCCCTGGTCGCCGTGCCGCTGATGATCATCGCGGGCATCGCGACCCACTTCAACGCCCGCGCCTCGGTCGCGCGGCAGTCCCCCGAGGCCGCCGCCAACCCGCAGGCCGCGCTGATGAACAAGCTCGCGCTGTACGTCTTCCCGCTCGGCGTGCTCGTCGGCGGCCCCTTCCTGATGATCGGCATCCTGCTCTACTGGGTCGCCAACAACATCTGGACCTACGGACAGCAGCACCTGGTGTTCGGCCGCATGGCCAAGGAGGAAGAGGCCAGGAAGCAGGCCAAGCTCGAGCAGCGGGCGCAGAACGCGCCGAAGCCGGGGGCCAAGCCGGTCAACACCAAGAAGAAGCCGGCCGCCGCCGCCGAGTCCGTGGCTTCCGAGGACGCCGAATCGGGTACTGCTTCCACCAATGGCACGCCGTCGTCCAACGGCACCGCTCCGAAGTCCGCCAAGGCGGGAGCGCGCAAGTCGGGCGGGCAGAAGCGCAACCCCAATCGGGGCAGGCCCAATCAGAAGCGCCGCCGCTGACCGTCACAGCCACCCGTGAGATTGAAGGAAAACGACATGACTGTTGAAACCGACGGAGTGAACGCCGACACCGACGATCTCGTCAGCGACGCCGAGGAAGCCCTCATCGAGGAAGGCGAGCTCGCCGGTGACTACCTCGAGCAGCTGCTCGACGTGCTCGACTTCGACGGCGACATCGATCTCGACGTCGAGGGCGATCGCGCGGTCGTCAGCATCGACGGCGGCCGCGATCTGTCCAAGCTCGTCGGTCGCAACGGCGAGGTGCTCGACGCGCTCCAGGAGCTGACCCGACTGGCGGTGCAGCAGGTGACCGGCGTGCGCAGCAGGCTGATGCTGGACGTGGCGGGGTGGCGGGCCAAGCGCCGCGCGGAACTGAGCGCGCTGGGCACCGAGGCCGCCAAGCGGGTGGCCGCCTCCGGCAAGCCGGAAGCGCTCGCGCCCATGACCCCCTTCGAGCGCAAGATCGTTCACGACGCCGTGGCCGCGGTCGATGGTGTCAGCAGCGAGAGCGAGGGCGTCGAGCCCAACCGGCACGTCGTGGTGGTGCCGGCCTGAGGCGGTGACGGACGCGGGTTTCCCACAGCGGGACCGCTGGTGATTGGATAGGCCTCTGGTCTTCGGACCGGGGGCCTTCTCCATCTCATGCACGCCCCGGCGCGATGCCCTCCCGGTGCCGCCGGACCCGAGCACGGAAGGACGTTTCACGTGGAACCAGATCTCGGTGGCAGCGCCGCGCGATCCGAATCGGACGCGCCGCCCGCCGCGGCCGCGCTGGTGTTCGGTGACCGGCTCGACATCGCGCGCCGCTACTACGACGCGCTGGCGACCGACGGAGTACAGCGCGGACTGATCGGGCCCCGCGAGGTGCCGCGCCTGTGGGAGCGGCACATCCTCAACTGCGCGGTGATCACCGAACTGATCCCCGAAGGCGTGAGCGTCGTCGACGTCGGCAGCGGCGCGGGCCTGCCCGGCATCCCCCTGGCCATCGCCCGCCCCGATCTGCGCATCACCCTCGTCGAGCCGCTGCTGCGCCGCACCGTCTTCCTCAGCGAGTTCATCGAGCAGACCGGCCTCGGCATCACGGTCGTGCGTGGCCGCGCCGAACACTCCGGCGTCACCAAGGAAGCGGGCGGCGCCGACATCGTCACCTCCCGTGCCGTCGCTCCCCTCGCCAAGCTCGCCCACTGGTCCCTGCCCCTGCTGCGCGACCACGGCCGCATGCTCGCCCTCAAGGGCGCCAGCGCCGCCGAAGAACTCGAGCGCGATCGCGAGGAACTCATCCGCCTCGGCGCGGGCAATTTCGAAGTCCTCGAATGCGGTGTCGGCATCGTCGACCCACCCACCGTCGTCCTGAGCGCCGAACTCCTCCCCCGCGGGGAGCGCCCTTCCCGCCACCGCGACAAGGCAGCGCGCCGCAAGGGCGACAAGCACCGCGACACCGTTGTGGACAAAGTGCGGCGGCGAGCCGGGAAGCCGGCCCGCGGCGGCGAGTGAAGCGCTCCCCAGGCGAGGGGGGCGGCCGGCCCCCGGCG
>NZ_JARWRU010000712.1 GCF_029867845.1 Nocardia farcinica
CTACGATGGGCGGTGGTTCCGGCGGGGGCGGGGGTGGGGGGGGGGGGCGCGGCCGGGCCGCCTCCCGGGAGGCGAGCTCGCCGTGACGGTCGATCACGCGCGGGCCTCGCTCTCGCGCGACGGCGCCGCCGAGCCGTCGACCTGCGGTTGCGCTGCCCCGACGTGTTGCGGTGGGCGGAACGACAGGATGTGCGGCACACGATCAGACTATCGGTAACCCGGACGACTACTGTTCACCCCATGACCGATCCGGGACCCTCAGGCGGTTCGACCAGCGACGCGCAGCCCGGCGCGAGCTCTGCCACGGCCGGCAGCCAACCCGTCGTGCGCCGCGCCAGGACTTCCGACGTGCCCGAGATCAAGCGCCTCGTCGACGTGTACGCGGGCCGGATCCTGCTGGAGAAGAGTCTGGTCACGCTGTACGAGTCGGTGCAGGAGTTCTGGGTCGCCGAGGTGGACGGCACCGTGGTCGGCTGCGGCGCGTTGCACGTGCTGTGGGCCGATCTGGGCGAGGTGCGCACGGTGGCGGTGGATCCGGTCGTCAAGGGCCGCGGCGTCGGCGGGCTGATCGTGCGCAAGCTGATCGAGGTGGCCAGGGAGCTGGAGCTGCGCAGGCTGTTCGTGCTGACCTTCGAGGTCGAGTTCTTCGGCAGGCACGGCTTCGTCGAGATCGAGGGCACGCCCGTGACCGCGGAGGTGTACGCCGAGATGTGCCGGTCCTACGACACCGGCGTCGCGGAATTCCTCGACCTCAGCTATGTGAAACCGAACACCCTCGGCAACACCAGGATGCTGTTGACCCTCTGACATCCCCCCGCTGACATATGCCCCCTGACATGTGACCCTCTGACGTGTCCCGCCGAAGTTCCGGTCGTGCGCCCGACGGGTGGCCACGTCCCGGCTGTTCCACCGATCGATCAGGAGCGAATCCGTGCCCATCTTCGCCGTGCAGTACCGCTACTCCGAGGCCACCGTCGCGGCCCGCGACACCCATCGCCCGCGCCATCGCGGCTGGCTGAGCGAGCTGGTCGAGGCCGGGACCGTGCTGTCGACCGGCCCCTACACCGACGGTTCCGGCGCGCTGCTGCTGTTCCGCGCCGAGGACGAGACGAGCCTGCGCGAGCTGCTGGCCCGGGACCCGTTCGCCCAGGAGAAGCTGATCGACGCGGTCCGCGTGGACGAGTGGAAGCCGGTGCTGGGCGCCTTCGCCTCCTGACTCCGGCGGGCCGGGCGCGGACCGCGCGTCCCGGCTACTCGCCGGAGGCGTCGGTCCCGGCGGCGGGGGCGGCCCGCCGGGGGGGGGTGGTGAGGCGTGGCCCCCTGGGCCCCC
>NZ_JARWRU010000713.1 GCF_029867845.1 Nocardia farcinica
ACCGCGGGGCGCGCGGTCACGACCCCGCCCACCGCGACCCCCACCACCTTCACGAGCGGCATCACCAGACCCCGGTCTACCAGCCACCCCGCCGCCGCGCCCGCCGCCGCGGCGCCCGCGGCGATGACGCCCGCGGGCAGCAGCAGCCGCCAGTTCATCGGCACCTTTCGGGCGAAGGTCACCACCGAGGCGGTCGTGCCCGCCACCGCCGCGAACTTGTTCGTGCCGAGCGCGGTCGCCGGGGCGATGCCGGGCGAGACCAGGAACAGCGTGGGCAGGATGATGAGCCCGCCACCGCCGACCACGGCGTCCACCCAGCCCGCCGCGCCCGCCGCTGCCAGGAGAACGAGCCAGTCCGCGAGATCCACCCGCCCAGCCAACCAGACATCCCACGAATCCCGGGCACCGGGCGCGGGCCCCTAGGCTGGGAGCGTGCGACGGTTCAGTCTCTGGCTGCGGGGCAAGCCACTGGTGGCCGACTCGATCCTGGCTCTCGGGTTGCTGGCGTTCGATCTGACCGGGCTCGCCGAATCCCGCCAGCCCGCGGTCTACCTGGTGCTGACCGGCCTGCTGCCGCTGCCCATCGCGCTGCGGCGGCGTTACCCGCGCTCGATGGCCGCGGCCATGGTGGCCCTGGCCATCGCCGCCACCCTGATCAGCTACGTGCTCGGCGACTTGGTCACCCACCCCGCGCTGCTCGGCCTCGGCGTGATGCTCTACACCCTGGTCGCCTATGTGGGCAGGCGCGAGGGCCTGATCTACCTGGCGGCGGTCGTGGTGGACTCGCTGTTGGCCACCCTGCTGCTCGACCAGCCGACCGCCGTCGCGCTGTCGTTCGTCGCGGTCTACTACGCGCTGTCCTGGACGCTGGCCGAATTCAACGGCGCGCGTCACGCCTACGACGCCGAGGTGGCCGCCCGGCTCGCGGTCGCCGACGAGGAACTGCGTCGCCGCACCCACGAGGCCGTCGCCGCCGAACGCACCCGCATCGCCCGGGAACTGCACGATGTGGTCGCGCACGCGGTATCGGTGATCGTGGTGCAGGCCGACGGCGCCCGCTACGCCCTGCGCCGTGACCCGGACACCGCCGAACAGGCGCTCGGCGTCATCGCCACCACCGGCCGCGAAGCCCTTCGCGAGCTGCGCCGCACGGTGGAACTGCTGCGCACCGATCACGCGCCGGGCGATCTGCCGCAGCACGGCACCGCGGGCATCGCGAAGGTGGTGGAGATGATGCGCGGCACCGGCCTCGCCGTCGACCTGGAGATGACCGGCGCCATCGACGACGTCACCCCCGAGGTGTGCCTCGGCGTGCACCGCATCGTGCAGGAGGCGCTGACCAACACACTCCGGCACGCGCGCGGGGCGCAGCCCAAGGCGTGGGTGCGGGTGCACCGGCGCGAGCACGACGTGCTGGTCGAGGTCACCGACTCCGGTGGCGCGCCGGGCGAGTCGGGGGTCTCCGTCGTCGCCACCGCCGCCGCGGCCGCCACCGGGGCCGTACGCGCCCGCGTGGGCAGGCGAGGGGAGACGGGCAGACGGGGTGAGCAGCCGGGCACGCGCGGCGGCGGAACCGTCGAACGGGCCATCGAACGCGCGGGCGCCGAACCGCCGGGCCCGCTGGGCAGCGGCCTCGGCCTGGTGGGGATGCGCGAGCGGGTCGCGGTGCTCGGCGGCGCCCTGACCGTGGGACCGCGACCCGACGGCGGCTGGCTGGTGCGTGCCACCCTGCCGCTGCGACCCGACGACGACCAGGGCGGCATCGGCACGGCGGTCGGCTAGCCCGCCGTGGGGTCGCCCAGGGCCTCGGTCAGCTCGCGCAGCACCTCGCCCGCCGTCAGCGGGCCGAGCACGCCGAAGGGGGTGTCGCCGCAGCGCGTCCACCACGGCGCGCGGGGCGCGGCGGACAGCTCGACCGCCTCGACCACCCGCTCGCCCGGCGCCCACGGATCATCGGCGGGCAGGCCGTCGTCGAGATGCACCAGCACCCGCAGATCCCCGCCCACCGGGCGGAACAGGTGGTCGTGCGTGCCGTCGAGCGGCTGGGCCAGCTGCCAGCCCGAGCCGCACAGCCGAGCCAGGGCGTGGACCGGGACCATGCGCCGGGCGAATCGCGCCAGGGAAGTGGCGCGCCGCTCGGCCTCGGTCAGCCGGAAGACCGGATCGAACACACCATGACGAATACGGCACGCGCAGAACACCTGTCGAGCCCCCGATGTTCGGAGTTCATGCGCCCCACCCCGATCGGATCGATCGAACCGGAAAGCGCAACCACGGGCACCGACACCCTCGTCCTCCCGCGGGACCCGGTCGGAGCACTAGTGCGGCGGGGTCGGATGGGCGGCGGGGTCGGATCGGTGCCGAGGTCGGATTGGTGCCGAGGCTAGATTGGTGCGGTGGCGATCACCGTACTCGTTGTCGACGACCAGGAACTGATGCGCATGGGTTTGAAGATGGTGCTCGGCGCGCACCCGGACATCGAGGTGGTCGGCGAGGCGGACAACGGCGCGGTCGCGCTCAGCCGCACCAGGGAACTGCGACCCGACGTGGTGCTCATGGACGTGCGCATGCCGGTGGTCGACGGCGTCACCGCGACCAGCCGCATCCTCGAGGCGGGTACCGGCAGCAAAGTGCTGGTCATGACGACCTTCGACCTCGACGAGCACGCGCTGGGCGCGCTGCGCGCCGGGGCCAGCGGATTCCTGCTCAAGGACACCCCGCCCGAGGATCTGATCTCGGCCGTGCGCAGCGTGGCGGCCGGTGACGCGGTGGTCTCGCCCAAGGTCACCAAGCGCCTGCTGGACCGTATGGTCGCCGCCGACCCCGGCGGCATGCGCGACCCGGCGGTGCTCGACGTGCTCACCGCCCGCGAGCGCGAAGTGCTCGAACACATCGCCGCGGGCCGCTCCAACGCCGAGATCGCCGCCGAACTGTTCCTGTCCGAGGCCACCGTGAAGACCCATGTCGGGCGGGTGCTGACCAAGCTCGGCCTGCGCGACCGCGTGCAGGCGGTGGTGCTGGCCTACGAGACCGGGTTGGTCCGTCCCGGTGGCTGAGCGCGTTCTGCTCCGTTCGGGAGAAAAATCGGGTCGCGCGACGTTGTAGGGGGTAGATCGTCCGAAAGGAACGCCGCCATGCCCGTCCTGTTGTTCGTGCTCTACGTCGTCGTCGAGATCGCCGCCCTGGTCGCGGTCGCCCAGTGGATCGGCGTGCTCGCGACCATCCTGTTGCTCATCGCCGGTTCCGCCATCGGCATGGCGCTGGTCGGGGCGCAGGGGCGGCGGGTGTTCGAGCAGTTCCGCCGGGTCGGCCGCGGCGAGATGAAGCCGGGGACGGCGGTGGCCGACGGCGCGCTGGTGGCGCTCGGCGCGGTGCTGATGTTCGTGCCGGGTCTGGTGACCTCGGCGGCCGGTCTGCTCCTGCTCGTCCCGTTCACCCGCGCGCTGGTCCGCCCCGCGGTGACCGCCCTCACGGCGCGTAAGGTCGGCGGCCTGATGGGGGAGACCCGCTACCGGGGCGTGGTGATCGACGCTCAGGGCGATGTGGTGGACGGTGTGGTCGTCCGGCAGTGGTACGACGACGGCCGCGACACCGGCCGCCGCGCCATCGACCGGGCCTGAGCCGCCGCTCCTGCCCGCGGGGTCGGTCCCTCGGCCCGACACAGGCCGGGCGACGGGCCGATCCCGGCCATGCGGCAGACTGGACAGCCGTGCGAACCCAGTTGCTCATCGGCGGCCGTTTCTACAGCTCGAGTTCCCCGGATGCCACCGCCATGGCGATCACCGACGGCACCGTGGTGTGGCTCGGCGCCGAGCAGCCAGGGCGGGCGCTGCACCCGGACGCCGAGATCGTCGACCTCGACGGCGCCTTCGTCGCGCCCGCGTTCGTCGAGCCGCACGTGCACGTCACCGCCTACGGTCTGCGTCTGACCGGACTCGACCTGTCCACGGTGGGTTCGCTGGCCGAATGCCTGCGCCTGATCGGTGAGTACGCCGCCGCGCACCCGGAGGCGACCGTCCTAGGTTCCGGCTGGGACGAGACCCGCTGGCCGGAACGGCGCGCGCCCTCGGGGGCCCGGCGACCCCCCCCCCCCCGGGCGGGGGGGGGGGGGGGTATG
>NZ_JARWRU010000714.1 GCF_029867845.1 Nocardia farcinica
GGCCCCGCGGCGGGGCGCCCGCGGTTCGGTCGGGGGCGCCGGTGGGCGGCCCGGGCCTCCCCCCCGGGACGGGGCACCCCCCCACCGCCACACCGCCCCGGCCCGGGGTACCCGCCCGGGGGCGGACGGACGCGAGGTCGCCCGGCTCAGCCGCGCACGCGCGCGACGACCGTGGCGACAGCCTCGGCGGCGGGCACGTTCTCGGCCTCACCGGTGAAGCGGTTGCGCAGTTCCACGGTGCCCTCGGCCCAGCCGCGGCCGATGACGAGCACCCAGGGCATGCCGAGCAGCTCGGCGTCCTTGAACTTCACGCCGGGCGAGGCGGTGCGATCGTCGAACAGCACGTCCAGGCCCTGGGCGTCCAGGCCCGCCACGACCTCCTCGGCGCCGGCGCGGGCGGCCTCGTCCTTGTTGGCGATGACCACGTGGACGTCGAAGGGGGCGATGGAGCCGGGCCAGCGCAGGCCCTTCTCGTCGTGCTGCTGCTCGGCGACGACGGCGACCAGGCGGGAGACGCCGATGCCGTAGGAGCCCATGGTCAGGCGGACCGGCTTGCCGTTCTCGCCGAGCACATCGACCTCGAAGGCGTCGGTGTACTTGTTGCCGAGCTGGAAGATGTGGCCGACCTCGATGCCGCGCGCGGACACCAGGGTGCCCCGGCCGTCCGGCGAGGGATCGCCGTCGCGGACCTCGGCGGCCTCCACGGTGCCGTCGGGGGTGAAGTCGCGGCCCGCGATCAGCCCGACGTAGTGCTTGCCCTCGACGTCGGCGCCGGTGATCCAGGAGGTGCCGGTGCCGACGCGCGGGTCGACCAGGTAACGGATGCCGTTGGCCTGCAGCGCCTTCGGGCCGATGTAGCCCTTGACCAGGAAGGGGTTCTCGGCGAAGTCGGCCTCGGTGAGCAGCTCCACCTCGGAGGGTTCGACGGAGGCGCCCAGGCGCTTGTCGTCGACCTCGCGGTCACCGGGGACGCCGATGCCGACGATCTCGGTCTTGCCGTCCGGGTGGCGCAGCTTGACCATCACGTTCTTGAGGGTGTCGGCGGCGGTGACCGGGCGGCCGAACTGCTCGGCCAGGCCCGCGGCGTTGGCCCAGTCCACCAGCGCGGCGATGGTGGGGGTGCCGGGGGTGTCGTGGACGACGGCCTCGGGCCTGCCCTCGATCGGCTGCGGCGCGGGCGCGGGCGTGACCACCGCTTCGACATTGGCCGCGTAGCCGGACTCCCGGCACACCACATAGGTGTCCTCGCCGACCGGGCTGTCGGCCAGGAACTCCTCCGAGGCGCTGCCGCCCATGGCGCCGGAGGTGGCGGCCACGATGACGTACTGCACCCGCAGGCGCTCCAGGATGCGCTGGTAGGCCTCGCGGTGGGCGTTGTAGCTGGCCTTCAGGCCGTCCTCGTCGAGGTCGAAGGAGTAGGAGTCCTTCATGATGAACTCGCGCCCGCGCAGGATGCCCGCGCGGGGGCGCTCCTCGTCGCGGTACTTGGTCTGGATCTGGTACAGCGTGACCGGCAGATCCTTGTACGAGCTGTACTCGCCCTTGACGGTGAGCGCGAACAGCTCCTCGTGGGTGGGGCCGAGCAGGTAGTCCGCACCCTTGCGGTCCTGGAGCCGGAACAGGCTGTCGCCGTACTCGGTCCAGCGGTTGGTGGTCTCGTAGGGCTCACGCGGCAGCAGCGCGGGCAGCGAGATCTCCTGGGCGCCGATCGCGTTCATCTCCTCGCGCACGACGTCCTCGATCTTGCGCAGCACCTTCAGGCCCAGCGGTAGCCACGAGTACACGCCGGGTGCGATGCGACGCACATATCCGGCGCGAACCAGCAACTTGTGGCTGGGCACCTCGGCGTCGGCGGGATCGTCGCGCAGTGTGCGCAGGAAGAGGTGGGACAGGCGGGTGATCACGGCGAACAGCGTAGTCCCCGTCCGATCGCGGACGAAAAGGCATTACCGTATGCGTCCGTGCTGGTGCTGCTGCCTCCCTCCGAAACCAAATCCGACGGCGGGTCGGGCGCCGCGCTCGACCTGGATGCCCTTTCGATGCCACGGCTGTCGCCGATCCGGTCGAAGCTGACCGACGCGCTGATCGAACTGGCCGCCGACCCGCAGGCCTGCCGGTCGGCGCTCGGGCTCGGCAAGGGCGCCGAGGCGGAGATCGCCCGCAATGCCGCGCTGCGCACCTCCCCCACCCGGCCCGCGCTGGAGCGCTACACCGGGGTCCTCTACGACGCGCTCGACGCCGGAGCGTTCACCAGGGTGCAGCGGGTGAAGGCGCGCGCCCGGCTGGCGATCGGTTCGGCGCTGTTCGGCGTGGTCCGCGCGGGCGACCCGATTCCCGCCTATCGGCTCTCCGGCGGCTCGAAACTGCCCGGCCTGCCCACACTCTCGGCGCTCTGGCGCGAGGAGCTGGCCGCCGCGCTGGCCGAGGAAACCGAGGGCGAACTGGTCGTCGATCTGCGTTCCGGCGTCTACCAGCAGCTCGGACGCGTCCCGGGCGCCGTCACGGCGAACGTGCTGACCGAGCACGAAGACGGTTCGCGCACGGTGGTCAGCCACTTCAACAAGCACCACAAGGGCCTGCTCGCCCGCGCTCTCGTGCTCACCCGCGCCGAGCCGACCGACGTCCGTGGGCTGGCCAGGGTGGCGGCCAAGGCGGGACTTCGGGTCGAGATCGCCTCGCCGACCGAACTTCTGGTGATCACCTGAGCCCTCCGGCGGCACCGGGAATCAACCCGGCGGTGCGCGCTGTTGGCCCCCACGTGACCACATCGCTGCCCGAGACGCTGAAGAAGCACATCGACGACGAGCGCGTGTTCGCGAGCGTCGCCACCGTCGGCCCGAACGGCCACCCGCACCTGACCGTGGTGTGGCTGGCCCGCGACGGCGACGACCTGCTGTTCTCCACCACGGTGGACCGGCAGCAGGGCAAGAACCTCGCCGCCGATCCCCGGGTCACCGTGCTGATCAATCCGCCGGACGCGCCCTACCTCTACGCCGAGATCCGGGGCACCGCCACCCTCACCCCCGACCCGGAGCGGGCGTTGCCGGACCAGCTGTCTGTGAAGTACACCGGCAAGCCCTACGCGGAATTCAATCCGGCCTCGGCGAGCGACGGGGATCGCGTCGTCGTGCGGATCACCCCGCGCAAGGTCGTCAGCCGGATCTGAGCCACCCCGGATCGCGGGACACCGGTGCGGAGCGTCCGCACCGGTCCCGCTTCCGCTCAGCTGCGCTGGGCCTCGTCCTGGGCGTGCTGGGCGCGGGCGATGTCCTGCGGGGTGAATCGCAGGGTGAGCGCGATCAGGCCGATGAGCAGCGCCACGCCGGCACACACCGCGAGCACCAGGGTGTAGCCCTCGCCGAGCGCCACGATCTCGGCCTCGTTCATGCCGGACACCGGGCCCGTCGATCCGCCGAGGGACAGCGTGCGCGAGACCGCGACGGGGGTGAGGATGCCGATGGCCATCGGCGTGCCGAGGTTCATGAACATCTGGCCGACCGCGGACAGCGGGCCGATGTCGGAGGGCGGCACCCCGACCAGCACGCTCAGCGGCGTGACCACCATGGCCACGCCGACCCCGGTGCCGATCACGATCAGCAGCGGAAGCAGCACCGAGAAGTAGGACACGTCGCCGTGCAGGGTCGAGCCGACCACCAGGCCGCCTGCGAGCACCAGCGCGGCGCCGAACAGCAGCCAGCGCGGCGCGATCGACATGGCCAGCTTGGAGGCCAGCGCGCCGCCGATGCCGATGCCGACGGTGAACGGGATGGAGGCGGTGCCCGCCTGCAGCGGGCCGTAGCCGAGCACGTTCTGCAGGAACTGGGCCACGAAGTAGGTCATGGCGCCGAGCACGCTGCCCGACAACAGGATCAGCAGGAAGGTGGTGACCCGGTCGCGGCTGTCGAACAGCGACCACGGCAGCAGCGGGTTGTCGACATTGCGTTCGGCGACGACGAAGACCACCAGCAGGATCAGGCCGCCGATGAGCGCGCCGACCACGGCGGGGTTCGTCCAGCCGAATTCGGGGCCCTCGGTGGCGCCGAAGACGATGGCGGCGCAGGCCGCGGTGCCGAGCACCGCGCCGCGGATGTCCAGGCTCATACGGTGGTGGTCGGTGTCGGCCAGGCAGTAGATCGCGCCGACGATGATCAACGCGCCGATCGGCACGTTGATGAGGAAGATCCAACGCCAGGACAGCTGGGTCAGCGCGCCGCCGACGACCAGGCCACCGACCGAGCCGACGCCGACCATCGAGCCGACCACCGCGATCGCCTGGTTGCGCGCCTTGCCCGGCGCGAAGGTGGTGGCGACCAGCGCGAAGGCGGCGGGGGCGGCGACGGCCGCGCCCGCGCCCTGCAACGCGCGCGCCGCGACGAGCATCCACTGCCACTGGGCCAGGCCGCACAGCAGCGAGGCCAGCGTGAACAGGGAGACGCCGACGATGAGCATGCGCTTACGGCCGAAGGCGTCGCCAAGGCGGCCGCCGAGCAGCATCAGGCCGGCGAAGGTCAGGCCGTAGGCGGTGACCACCCAGGCGCTGCCGGAACTCGTCAGGCCCATCTGGTCCTGCAGACGCGGCAGGGCGAAGATCACCACGGTGCCGTCGAGCACGACCATGAGCTGCAACCCGCTCAGGACGAGGATCGCGAGCCCGAGGGCCCGCTGCTTCACCGGAGACTGCGTCGTCGCAGCGGGGTTTTCGAGCATGGTGAGCCACCTTAGTGGACGACTGAACAGTTGCCGGTACGCATGGGTACGGCTACCCGTTCTCCGCCCCGGTCGACATGTCGGCGGCGGGGACCGCGCCCGCGTCGTCGATCGCGAATCCGGCGGTGGGGCCGATCACGATGATGGCCGGCGGCCGGATGCCCTCGGCCCGCACGCGGGCGGCCACGGTGCCCAGATCGGCGCGCAGCACCCGCTGGGTGCGCAGCGTGCCCTCCTGGACGACCGCGGCCGGGGTGTCGGCGGGCCGCCCGCCGGCCAGCAGCGCCTCGGCGAACTGCTCGATGCGTTCGACGGCCATCATGAGCACCAGCGTGCCACGCAGCCTGCCCAGCGCGGGCCAGTCGACCAGCGAGTCCGGGTGGTCGGGCGCGACGTGCCCGCTGACCACGACGAATTCGTGGGTGACGCCGCGATGGGTGACGGGGATGCCCGCCGCGCCGGGCACCGCGATCGGGCTGGTGACGCCGGGGACCACCGTCACCGGCACGCCGGCCGCCACGCAGGCCTCGACTTCCTCGTAGCCGCGCCCGAACACGTACGGGTCGCCGCCCTTGAGCCGCACCACGAACTTGCCCGCCTTGGCGCCGTCGACGAGGGCGGCGTTGATCGCCTCCTGCGCCATCGCGCGCCCATAGGGGATCTTGGCGGCGTCGACGACCTGCACGTGCGGGCCGAGTTCGGCCAGCAGTTCCGGTGGGGCCAGCCGGTCGGCGACGACGATGTCGGCGCGGGCGAGCAGGCGCCTGCCGCGGACGGTGATCAGATCGGGGTCGCCCGGCCCGCCGCCGACCAGGGCGACGCCCGGGGTGACCGGTGTCGAGTCGTCGGCGAAAGTGCCCGACTGGAGCGCCTCGAGCAGGCCGTTGCGCACGGCGGCCGAGCGGCGGTGCGCGCCACCGGCCAGCACGCCGATGGCAAGGCCCTCGTAGCGCGCGGTGGCGGGGGTGACGGCGGTGCCGAGCCTGGCGTTGTCGGCGCGCACGCAGAACACCCGGCGCCGCTCGGCCTCGGCGACGACGGCGGCGTTGGTCTCCGGCTCGTCGGTGCAGGCGATGGCGTACCAGGCGTCGGCGAGATCGCCGTCGGCGTAGTCGCGCAGCGTCACGCTGATCTGCCCGGCGCTCGCCATGCCCTCGACGGTCGGGGTGATCTCCCGGCTGACGACGTGCACATCGGCGCCGGAGGCGATCAGCAGGCCGAGCCTGCGCGCGGCGACCGTGCCACCGCCGACCACGACCACGCGCCGCCCGCGCAGGTCGAGTCCGACCAGGTAGTTCGGCTCCGCTGCGGGCTCGGCGACCCGGTCTCCGTTGGTGTCTGACGTGTTCGGCACAGTCGCTCAGCCTACGGCCAGCCCGCGACGGCGCCGCGCCCGGACCGGCGAGCGGATCGGCGGTGGCCGGCGGGACGGCGCCGCGGCGATTTCCGCGAATCCGCCCGCGCGATGGAATTGAAACACGTTACATTCGCACTCGTTCCACGCGACGAGGCGCGCGGCCGCGGCGGCGCCCAGGAGGTTGTCATGACCGAGCCCGAGACGACCCGACCCGAGACGACCGACCCCGACCCCCGCGGTGCCGATCCCCACAGGGCCGATCCCCACAGGGCCGATCCCCACGGCGCCGATGCCCGCGATGCGGACCCCCACAGTGCCGATGCCGAGAACGCCGACACCGATCCGACGCTGCGACGGCAGCTGACGGTCAGCGAACGCGATCCCGACGCGCTGGCCGCCGACCTGGCCGCCTGGCTGCGGACCCGCGTCGAGGCCGAGGGCATGCCGGTGGTGACGAACGCGAGCATCCCGCAGAACTCGGGAATGTCGAGCACCTCGGTCTTCTTCGACGCCACCTGGCAGTCGGGCGGCATCCGCGACGGCGGCTCGTTCGTGGCCAGGCTCGCCCCCGACCCGCGCGACTTCCCGGTGTTCCACACCTACGACCTGGCCACCCAGTTCCACGTCATGGCCGGTGTCGCCGCGGCCACCTCGGTGCCGGTGCCGCCGCTGTGCTGGCTGGAGACCGATCCTGGCGTGCTCGGCACCGAGTTCTTCGTCATGCGCCGGGTGGAGGGCAGGGTACCCACCGACAACCCGCCCTACGTCTTCCTCGGCTGGCTGTTCGAGGCGACCGAGCGGGACCGGGCGGCGTTGGCGGACCGGACGGTGGAGACCATCGCGGCGATCCACGCCGTGCCCGATCCGGCCCGGCGCTTCCCCATGCTCGACGGGCCGGGCCAGGCGCTGCGCAGGCACGTGGACTGGCATCGCGAATGGTACGACTGGGCGCTGGCCGCCGACGGCTACCGCATCCCGATCATCGAGCGCGCCTTCGACTGGCTGGAGGAGCACTGGCCCACCGACCCGGGGCAGGATGTGCTGCTGTGGGGCGACGCCAGGCCGGGCAACATCATCTTCGACGGTTTCGAGCCCGCCGCCGTGCTGGACTGGGAGATGGCGGCGCTCGGCCCGCGCGAGGTGGACGTGGCCTGGGCGGTGTTCATCCACCGCTTCTTCCAGGACATCGCCACCCGTTTCGGCCAGCCGGGTCTGCCCGACTTCCTGCGGCTGTCGCAGACCGTGGCGACCTACGAGCGCGCCAGCGGTCATCGCCTGCGCGACATGGATTTCCACCTGGTGTACGCGGCCCTGCGGCATGCCGTGGTGATGGCCAGGATCAAGCGCCGGATGCTGCACTTCGGCGAGGACACCGACACCGACGACCGCGACGACTACGTCATGCACAGGGCCCTGCTGGCAGCCATGCTCGACGGCACCTGCGCGTGGGATTGAGGCATCTGTGACAAACACCCGCCCACCCGGCTCGACCCCGTCGCCGCTGGACGAGTACCCCATCCACCAGACCCCGCTGCCGATGTCGCGGGTGGCCACCGGCGACCGCAACTTCTACGACCGCAGCTACCTCAACGCCCACGACCGCGACGGCGGCACCATGGCCGTCACCGGCTTCGGCGTGTACCCGAACCTGGGCGTGACCGACGCCTATCTGGCGGTGCGGCGCGGCGAGCGGGTGCACTCGGTGCGCTTCTCCGACGCGCTCGGCGACCGCGGCACCGACCTGCGGGTGGGCGGGTACCGCATCGAGGTGCTCGAACCGCTGCACCGCCTGCGGGTGATCTGCGAGCACGAGGATCTGTCCTGCGACATGACCTGGACCGGCGCCTTCCCGGCGGTCGCCGAGCAGCCGCATCTGATCCTCACCGGCGCGCGCCCCATCATCGAGGCCTCCCGCTTCGCCCAGGTGGGCTCCTGGTCCGGCACGCTCACCGTCGACGGCGCCGACCTGACACTCGACGAGCGGGTGTGGACAGGCACCCGCGACCGCTCCTGGGGCATCCGCCCGGTCGGCGAGACCGAGCCGCCGGGTCGCGCGGCCGCCGAACCGGCGGGCGGCTTCTGGTGGCTGTACACCCCGCTGCGCTTCGAGGAGTTCGCGGTGGTGGTCATCGTCCAGGAGAACCCGGACGGCTACCGCACCCTCAACGACGCGGTCCGGGTATGGCCGGACGGCCGGGTCGAGCAGCTCGGCTGGCCGCGGGTGCGCATCGACTACCGCTCGGGCACCCGCGTCCCGGTCGGCGCCCTGCTGTCACTGACCACTCCCGACGGCGCCCCGCTCGACATCGAGCTCACCCCGGGCACCGCGATCCCGCTGCACGTCGGCTGCGGTTACGGCGGCGATCCCGACTGGCAGCACGGCCAGTGGAAGGGCCGCGACTGGTCGGAGTCCCGCCGCTACGACCTCACCGATCCCGCCGTCGCCGCCCGCAT
>NZ_JARWRU010000715.1 GCF_029867845.1 Nocardia farcinica
CCCCCCCCCCCCCCCGCCCCCCCGCGCCGAGCCCGTAGAGCAGCGCGGTCAGCATCCGGCGACCCTCATGCGACAACCATAGGCCGGGATGTGCGCCGCGCCGGGACGCCCGCGCGGGTGTCGGGTGGATCGGTGCGGGCAAGTTCCCGGCCAACCGGCGCGGAAAAAACACTAGAAAGGTTCGGCAAACTCTTTCGCGGCCGCGGGCGCATCGGATATCGTCCATGTCGGCAAACAGGTGGTGACGATTCGTCGGACCACTCGGCCGTACCGCGGGGCGGGGAAGTCTGCTCGTCGTCCCGGGTCGTGCGGCGACAACTCTGTTCGCCCGCCGGTGATGCGGTCTCCCGACGACTGATTCTCCGGTGTCGGACAACTTTCGGCTAACGCGCGGTGGGCTGGACGTTGCAGCGAAGGGCCCGATCCATGACGAGGGGATCGGGCCCTTCGGTATTGTCAGGCCCAATGTCACAGGATGCGAATACGGGACGAATGTATGCCGGGCAACCCGTAGAGGACCGGCAACGCCAGCGGCGTGCGCGTTTTCTGGAATCAGGATTGACGGTTTTCGCGCGCGACGGGTACGCCAACAGCTCGGTGGGCGCCATTTGCAAGGACGCCGGACTGTCCTCCCGGCAGTTCTACGAGGAGTTCACCGGCCGCGAATCCCTGCTGCTCGAGCTCTACGAGCAGATCGATCGGGAGTCGCGTGAGGCGGTGACCGCCGCCCTGGAGGGCAACGCCTCGGCCACCGCGCTGCAACGCCTCGACGCGGCGGTGCGCGCCTACATCGAGACCATCGGCTCCGACCCGCGCAAGGCGCGCGTCGCGCTGGTCGAGGTGGTCGGCGCCGGGCCGAAGGTGGAGAAGTTTCGGCTCGAGCTGCGCCGCTCCTGGGGCGCGCTGCTGGCGAGCGCGACCGAGGACGCGGCCCTGCAGGGCGAGATCCCGCCCGGCGACTACGAGATGCGCGTGCTGGCGATCATCGGCGCGGTCAACTACGTCGTCGACTCGTGGAGCGGGGCCGACCCGCGCCCGCCGCTGGACGACGTGATCCGCGTGCTCAGCCGTGTCATCATGGGCGCCGTGCGGGCCTGAGCGGCGGCTCGCGCCATTCCGCCGCGGTCGGGGGGTACCCTGCGCGAATGCGGACCGTTCCCATCCAGATGCCGGACGGCAGCAGCATTCCGGTGCGGCTGATCCCGGCGGAGGGCAGCCACCGGCATCAGGTGACACCGGACATGCCGCGCCCGGTGATCGTCATCATGCCCGGCCTCGGTGTGCCCGGCGCCTACTACGAATACTTCGCCCGCCAGCTGGCCGCGCGCGGATTCGACGCCGCCATCGGCGAACTGCGCGGCAACGGCGACAGCAGGCCGCGTCCCGGCCCCGCCAGCACCTACGGCTACCACGAACTCGTCTCGGTCGACTTCCCCGCCGTCTTCGGCGTGGTGCGCGAGGAATTCCCGGACAGCACGCCCTACCTGCTCGGCCACAGCATGGGCGGCCAGCTTTCGGTCATGTACGCCGCGCGGGTGCGCGGCAGGCTCGGCGGCCTGATCCTCGTCGCCTCCGGCACTCCCTACTACCGGGGCTATCGCGGGCTTGCGGGCCCCGGACTGCTGTTCGGCACCACCGCCGCCACCCTGACCGCGAGCCTGGTCGGCTTCTGGCCCGGCCACAAGATCGACGTGGGTGGTTTCGGCCCGCAGTCGAAGGTGCTGATCTCGGACTGGGCCAGGCTCTCGCGCACCGGTCGTTTCGTGCCCGTCGGCGCCGATATCGACTACGAGGAGCGCATCGCCAGACTGAAGCTGCCGGTGTTGTCGGTGACCGTGGAGGGGGACGAGCTGACCCCGCCGTCCTCGGCCGAGCACCTGCTGTCCAAGATGCCGAACGCGGAGGTCACCACCTGGCACGAGCCGAAACGGCTCGGCCACAACGGCTGGATTCCCGACCCGGGCGGCATTGTGGACCGCGTCGAGAAGTGGTTGCGCGACCGCTGAGCCCGCCGGGCGGATGGCCTGCCGGGCGCGCATCGACGGGTACAAAGAACGCATCACCCGGTAACAAAACCGCACCGTTGAACACATATATGCTGAACACCCGTATACGTCGGACTGTGCGGAATGCGACGAGTGGAGTGTCAGTGACGGAGCCGGATACCACGCTGCTGGTGCGGGCACTGGGAACCCATACGCCGCATACCTCCGAGTCGGTGCGCGCGGTGACGGCGCGGCTGATCCGCGAGGGCGCGTTCGCCCCGGGCGCGCGCCTGCCCACCATCCGCGAACTCTCGCAACGATGCGGGCTGAGCACCCGCACGCTCGTCGCCGCCTGGAGCGAGCTGCGCAAGGAAGGGCTGATCACCACCAACCGCCGCGGTGGCACAGTGGTGGCCGCGCCCGCCGACGTGCCGCTCACCCGGGTGCTGGCCGACCGCGACCTGCTCACCGGCAGCCCCGACTACGCCCTGCAACCCGACCTGGCCGCGGCCATGCTGGCCGGCCTGCACACCGACCAGCTCAACCGGCCTGCCCGCGAGTACATCACCGACCGCCTGCGCGACGCGGTGGTGGACAGCTGGCCGTTCGAGGCGCAGTCCTTCGTCGCCGCGGGCGGCGGTTCCGAGGGGCTGCTGCTCGCGGTCGACGCCGCCGCGCCCCCCGGCGCGCTGGTGGCGGTGGAGGAGCCGGTCATGCCCGGTTTCCTCGACACCTTGGCCGAGGTCGGCTACCGGGTGATCGGCGTGGCCTCCGACGACCGGGGCGCGCTGCCCGACGCGCTCGCCGAGGCGCTGCGCCACGACCCGGCGGTGGTCGTCCTGCAACCGGAGGGCGCCTACGCCACGGCCGGGACGCTCACCGAGGAACGGGCGGCGGAACTGGCCGAGGTGTTCGCGGCCGCCCCCCAGCGCGCGGGGGACTACTCGGACGACAGGGTGCCCCCCCGCGCGAGCCCCCAGCGGGCCACACCCCGCCGCGACTAG
>NZ_JARWRU010000716.1 GCF_029867845.1 Nocardia farcinica
CCCCACACCATATTAAAACCCCCCCCCCCCCCAACCCCCCACCGCTTCACGTGCCCCGGGGGCCCGCAGATGTTAAAAACACCCCGGGCCCCACCCACGACCGCGTCGTGATCGTCCCCTTCGGCGGCGGCAGCGGCGAGGGCCCGGACTGATCCGGAGAACGAGCCGACGGGCGACAACCCGTCGGCTACACTCGTCCGCTGTGCAGGGACGCCAGTTCACCACGACGACGCCGGACACCTCCGGCGCTCTCGTGCTGCACTGACACCCGCACACGACCCATCGAGCCCCCGAACCGCTTACGGGGCGCGGTGCTTTTCCCGGCCGTTCCGGTCACCACACAGGAGCGGACACATGGTCACCGGCCACCGGGATATCGACCACAGAGACATCAATCGGGACATGGGCATCTTCGCCACCGATCCCCTCGCTGGATCGGGGCTGCCCCTGTGGCTGCCCGCGGGGGCGGTGGTCAGGGAGGAACTACAGAAGCTGGCCAAGGAACTCGCCGCCGAGGACTGCTGCGTGGGGGTGTTCTCGCCGGTGCTCGGCAAGCGCGCGCTGTACGAGCGCTCGGGACATCTCGCGAAATTCGATCAGGACATGTTCCCCGCCATGCGACTCGGCGACGACGAGGTGGTGCTCCGGCCCGCGAACTGCCCGCATCACGCGCTGATCTACGCCTCGGCTCAACGCTCGTATCGCGAACTGCCGCTGCGGTTCAACGAGATGGGCTCGATGTTCCGCGCCGAACGTTCCGGCGTCGTCTCCGGCCTGAGTCGCGTCCGGCAGATCACCCTCGATGACACCCATGTGTTCTGCCGGCCGGACCAGGTCGAGCGAGAAGCCGCTCTCGGGCTGCGGGCGGCACTGCGGGCGCAGCGCATTCTCGGGCTCCCGGTCGATCACGTCCGGCTCTCGATGCGCGACGACTCCGGGGCGTGGCTGGGCAGCACCGCACAGTGGGAACACGCCCAGCGGGGCCTGCGCGCGGCGAGCCGCTCGGTCCTCGAGGAGTTCGGTCTCGATCTGGTGGAAGGGCCGGGCGAGGCGGCCTTCTACGGCCCGAAACTCGACGTGCAGGTGCGCGACGCGCGCGGCCACGAGGAGACCATCGCCACCGTGCAACTGGACTTCAACCAGCCCGAACGATTCGACCTCGGCTACATCGGGGCCGACGGGGCCTCGCATCGCCCGGTGATGATCCACCGGGGCGCCGTCGGCTCGATGGAGCGCGTGACCGCCGCGTTGCTGGAGCACTACGCCGGCCGGTTGCCGTTCTGGCTGGCTCCCGTGCAGCTCACCGCACTGCCGGTGGGAGCGGAGCAGGACGACGCGGCCCGTGCCCTGGTCGACGAGATCCGGCGCCATGGACTGCGCGGCCGGGTCGATCACACCGGGTCGCTGGGCGCCCGCATCAGGAACGCGCGCAAGTCCCGCGACCATCTCCTCGCGACCATCGGCCCGGCCGAGATGGCGGACGGAACCGTGCAGATCACCGATGTCGCGAGCGGCGTCCGCGTCCCGATGGAGAGCGAACGGCTCGTGGCACTGATGCGGCGAGCCCACCGCGAGCGCCGGTCCACCGTGGCCTGGGACGGCCGGGCGGCGGAGCAGGGCACCGCGTGACCGC
>NZ_JARWRU010000717.1 GCF_029867845.1 Nocardia farcinica
AAGACCGCACTGGGGCCGCGCTCGTCGCTGCCGACGATACGGGTCGGGATGCCGCGCGCGAGCTGCCGGTCGCGGAACTCGAGCACCTGGGCGGGTCCGGCCACCCGGAAGACCGGGACCGCGAACAGCGACCCGGTGGAGGCCCGCACCGCCCGCGGATCGTACTGGTCGGCGCCGTGGCCGGCGACCACGACGGCGTCGGCGCCGAAGGAGTCCGCCGAGCGGATCAGGGTGCCGAGATTGCCCGGCGAGTTGGGCCGGTCGAACACCACGACGACCGGGGCGCTCTCCCCCGGCTCGCCCGGCGCGTACTCGGCCAGATCCAGCTGACGCGTGATCGCCACCGCGACGAGTTCCGGTGCGGCATCGGCCTTTTCGCCGAGTTCGGCGATCAGCTCGGGGACCAGGCCGACCGCGGGCACCCCGGCGGTGTCGAGCGCCTCGCGCGCCCAGGTGGACAGTTCGGGCCCGCCGAGGCGATAGAGCAAGGTCTCCAGCGGCCAGCCCGCCGCCAGCGCCTGGGTGATCGGACGCACGCCCTGCACCAGGAACCGCTGGTCGCGATTGCGCTTGCTGCGGTTGTGCAGATAGGCCTGCCACAGCTGCATGGATGCGTTGCGGGTGCTCACCCTTCGGGTCACTGCGCGGTCCGTCCTGTGGGTTCGGAGGGATGTCTGTGCTCGTCGATCACGCTGTGCTCGTCGATCGCCCGTAGCGCGGCGTCGACCAGCCCGGGGTCGGCGCCGTCGAGCCAGCGCACCCGCGGATCGCGGCGGAACCAGGAACGCTGCCTGCGCACGTAGCGCCGGGTGCCGATCAGCGTGCGTTCCTCGGCGTGCGCCAGATCGTATTCGCCGTCCAGATGAGCGAGCACCTGGGCATAGCCGATCGCCCGCCGCGCGGTCACGCCCTCGCGCAGCCCACGCTCGACCAGGCCGCGCACCTCGTCGACCAGGCCGGTGGCGAACATCAGCGCGGTGCGGCGCTCGATGCGCGCGTCGAGTTCGGCGGTGTCGCGGTCGACGCCGAGGATCACCGTGCCCCAGCGCGGCTCCCCGATGCCGGGCGCCGAGGCCGCGAACGGCTTGCCGGTGAGCTCGACGACCTCGAGCGCGCGCACCATCCGCCGTCCGTCGGTGGGCAGAATCGTCTGTGCCGCGGCAGGATCGGCCACGCGCAGGGCCTCGTGCACGGCGGCCACTCCCCCGGTCTCCAGCAGCCGCTCGTACTTGGCCCGCACCCGCGGATCGGTGGCGGGGAAGGCCCAGTCGTCGAGCAGGGCCTGCACGTACATCATCGAGCCGCCCACGATCACCGGGGTGCGCCCACGCGCCGCGATGGCCTCCACGTCGGCGATGGCGTTGCGCTGATAGGTGGCCACGCTTGCGGTCTCGGTGACGTCGAGGACGTCGAGCTGATGGTGTGGGATGCCGCGGCGCTCGGCGACCGGCAGCTTGGCCGTGCCGATGTCCATGCCGCGGTAGAGCTGCATGGCGTCGATGTTGACGATCTCGCCGTCGAGCCGTTCGGCCAGCGCGAGGCCGAGATCGGATTTGCCGGTGGCGGTGGGACCGACCACCGCGATCGGCACCGTCATCGAGACCTGCCTTCCCGGTCGTCCCCCTGACGCCACACGCTCACGTGATAGCCGACGCCGAACGGCGCGTCCCGATAGTAGGTCCGCACCACCGGGTCGGCGGCGTCGGGCCCGAACAGCCCGGCCAGCGCCTGGTGCGCGGCCCGGCCACCCACGCCCAGTTCGGCACACAGCCCGGGGTCGAGGGCGCGCAGCGCGGCGCGGTCACCCGCGTCCAGGGCGTCGTCGAGCCCGCGCTGGAACCGCGGGGCCTCGGGCCGGAAGTAGCCGGGCGCGCCGGTCGACAGCGTGGTGGCGCCGTCGGCGACGACGAGCACGCCGTGCGGCTCGGGCTCGGCGTCCAGCGC
>NZ_JARWRU010000718.1 GCF_029867845.1 Nocardia farcinica
GGCTCGTCGTCGTAGTCGACGGGCTCGAGATCGTCGCCGGTGTAGTCGTCGTAGTCGTAACCGCCGGGACGGTGCTCGCCGGTGTCGTCGAACTCCGGCCCGAATTCGCCTGTGCCGTAGTCACCGTCGTACTCGGCGTCGTAGTCGTCGCCGAAACCGTCGTGGCCGAATCCGTCCCGGCCGTATCCCTCGCCGCCGAAACCGTCACCGCCGTACTCCTCGCCGCCGAAACCGTCGCGACCGGGCGGCCCGGCGAAGCCGGGCGCGGGCGGGCCCATGATCGGACGCTGTTGCTCGCGTCCGGTGCGGCGGGCGGCGTCGGCCCGCTCCGCGCCCTCGCGCAGCAGATCTCCCGCGACGGTCTGCCCGGACAACAGTTGCTGATCCTGGCCGGCCAGATTCCACGCCTGGGTGGGCAACGCGCCGGAGTCGGGGCCGGCCTCACCCGGTGGTGGCGGTCCGGCGGGCGCTTGCCGCTCCTGGCCGCGCTTGCGCGCCGACCACGCGGGCAGGCCCCCGCGACCGCGAGCGGGCGGCCCGGCGGCCTCGTCCTGTTCCGGGCGCGGCGGCATCGGCGAGAGCGGACGCTGTTGTCCCTGACCGAAATCCGGGGGCGGCGGCGCCCAGCCCGCCGGTTGCGGGTCCGGCCCCTCGGCCGGGGCGATAGGTGCCGGATAGACCTCGGTGACCTCGGCCGCGCGCCGGCGGTCGGCGCGGCTGAGCCTGCCGCTGTCGGGACCGCCGCTCGACGGTGCGGCGGGCGAGATGGTGGGAGCCTGCGGCGGGACACCGGGGGCCGGCGGGCCCGGCGGGGCGAAACCCGCGGGCGCGGCCGGTGGTTCGGGACTCGGCGGTTCCGGGGCGGGCGGGGAGAAGGACGGCGGAGGCGCGAAGGCCGAGGGCGTCACGCCGGATGCGGGGGTCACCCCCGCGGTCGGGCGGCCGACGATGACGGTGGCGTTCTCGTCCGGGTCGAGCTTGCGCCTGCGCCCGCCGCGACCGGACGATTCCGGGGCAGGCGCGGCCTCCGGCGCCGGCGCGGCGGCAGGGGGTTCGGCGGCCGGTTCGTCCTCGTCGGGCACCGAATGCGCGCCGCCGTCGCGGATCACCGGCAGGTCGCCGGT
>NZ_JARWRU010000719.1 GCF_029867845.1 Nocardia farcinica
GCGGCGCCGGGGGGCCGGGGGGCGGGGGGCCCCCGCCCCCACTGGCGGCCCGGGGGCGGGCGGGTCCCCGCCCCCGCGCCCCGCCGCGGCGGCGCCGAGGAGCTGTTGGCCTTCCGGCTCGAGATCGGCAGGCCGATCCAGCCCATGCTGGCCTCGCCCGGCGCCTCGCTGGAGGAGGCCACCGCCGAGTTCGACGGGCAGGTCAGCGTCGAGCACAAGCTGGACGGAGCACGCATCCAGGTGCACCGCGCGGGCGAGACGGTCCGGGTGTTCACCCGCACCCTGCGCGAGATCACCGACAGCGTGCCCGAGCTGGTCGCCCTGGTCCGCGGGCTGGACTGCCGCAGCGTGGTACTCGACGGGGAGACCCTCGCGCTCACCGACGACGGTCGGCCGCGGCCGTTCCAGGAGACGATGAGCCGCTTCGCCACCATGCTCGCGCCCGCCGACCCCGAGGGCGCTGTCCCGGCCGCCCCCAGCGACGGTTCCGTGCCCGCGGGCTCGGCCCCCGGTGGTGCCGTGCGCGCCGGCACGGTCACCGACGGGTTCGCTGCCGTTCCCGGTTACGCCGTGCCGCCGGAGTTCGACGCCGCCACGGCCAGGCACCTGCCGCCGGGGGCGCCGCTGCTGCCGCCGGTGAACTCCACCCGCGAGCTACTGCTGCACCCGTACTTCTTCGACTGCCTGCACCTGGACGGCGAGGATCTGCTCGACGAGCCGCTCGCGCGCAGGCGGGAGGCGTTGCTGTCGGTGGCGGGACGGCACACCATCCCGGCTCTGATCCGGCCCGACCGCGAGACCGCGGCGGAGTACCTGGACGGCGCGCTGGCCGCCGGGCACGAGGGCCTGATGGTCAAGGCCCTCGACGCGCCGTACGCGGCGGGCAGGCGCGGGCGGTCGTGGTTGAAGATCAAGCCGGTGCACTCGCTCGACCTGATCGTGCTCGGCGCGGAATGGGGCTACGGCAGGCGCACCGGATACCTGTCCAATCTGCACCTGGGCGCGCGTGAGCCGCGCACCGGCGAGCCGGTGATGGTGGGCAAGACCTTCAAGGGCCTGACCGACGCGCTGCTGGCCTGGCAGACCGCGGAGTTCCCGCGCCACGAGCGGGCCCGCGACGAGCACACCGTCTACCTGTGGCCGGAGCTGGTGGTGGAGGTGGCGCTGGACGGGGTGCAGGTGAGCCCGCGCTATCCCGGCGGGGTGGCGCTGCGGTTCGCGCGGGTGGTGCGCTACCGGCCGGACAAGAGCGCCGATCAGGCCGACACCATCGACACCGTGCGCGGCCTGCTGCCCTGAGCTGTTCCCCAAGCGCTGTTCCCCGCGTCCACCGCGACTGTGGCGCGGCGCCCGGCCGCGGCGCGGGGTGTCCGATTTGTCCGTAGGTGCGGTCGATCGTCCGTCTACCTGCGGGAAACCACCCGCGGTGACGGTATGGGATCGACATTATAGGGGGACCGATCCGGGGCGCTTTCGGATGGCAACTGCATGGCAATCGAAGTTTCGGTTACCGCACACTGGACGGGTGACCGCCGAATTACTGGTGCTGCTGATCGTCATCGCGACCGCACTCGCGTTCGACTTCACCAACGGCTTCCACGACACCGCCAACGCCATGGCGACCTCCATCGCCACCGGCGCGCTCAAGCCGCGCGTCGCGGTCGGCCTGTCCGCGGTGCTCAACCTCATCGGCGCCTTCCTCTCGGTCGAGGTGGCGGCGACGGTGGCCAAGGGAATCGTCCAGCTCGACGCCGTCAGCGGCCAGGATCTGTTGCTCATCGTCTTCGCCGGACTGGTCGGCGGCATCCTGTGGAATGTCGCGACCTGGCTGTTCGGCCTGCCCTCGAGCTCCTCGCACGCGCTCTTCGGTGGCCTGATCGGCACCACCATCGCCGCGCTCGGCTGGAACGGGGTCATCTGGTCGGACGGCTCCTCGGGCGTGCTGGGCAAGATCGTGCTGCCCGCCCTGCTCGCGCCGGTGGTGGCGGCGCTGGTCGCCTCGATCGGCACCTGGGCCGTCTACCGCATCACCGCGGCCGCCGATCCGGGGATCCGGCGCAAGGGCTTCCGAATCGGCCAGATCGGCTCGGCCTCGCTGGTCTCGCTCGCGCACGGCACCAACGACGCGCAGAAGACGATGGGCGTGATCTTCCTGGCTCTGGTCGCGCACGGCACCGTCACCAAGGACGACGAGCTGCCGCTGTGGGTGATGGCCTCCTGCGCGGTGGCCATCGCGCTCGGCACCTACCTGGGCGGCTGGCGGATCATCCGCACCCTGGGCAAGGGCCTGGTCGACATCGATTCACCGCAGGGCCTGGCGGCGGAGACCTCCTCGGCGGCGATCATCCTCAGCTCGGCCCATTTCGGCCTGCCGCTGTCGACCACCCAGACCGCCACCGGCTCGATCCTCGGCTCCGGCATCGGCAAGGGCGCCGAGGTGCGCTGGTCGGTGATGGGCCGGATGGCGGTGGCCTGGTTGCTGACGTTGCCGATGGCGGGTCTGGTCGGCGCGACCTGCTGGGCGCTGGCGCACGGCATCGGCGGGCTGCCCGGCGTCCTGGTGGTGTTCACGCTGCTGGTCGGCCTGTGCGGGTTCATGTGGCTGCGCTCGCGCCGCGACCGGGTCGACACCACCAATGTCAACGTCTGGCCCGGCGACGCGGCCCCCGCAGGCACCTCCCCGGCGGGCACGTCCCCCAACGGCGAGGTCACGATCGCGAGCGCGCCCGCCGGTGCCGCCGAGGCGGACGCGACAGCGGCGCAGGCTCGGCCCGCGGTGTCGGCCGCGACGGCCTTCGAGTCGGTCACCGCCCAGGCGGGCGCGGCGAGCAGGCCGGAGCCCCCGGAAGCCGACTCCGCCCCCTCCCTGCCCACCCGCCGCGCGCGTCCGTAGAAGGAGCCGAACCCGTGCAGACCCTGATCGACGCTCTGAGTTCGCTCTGGCACGTTCTGGTGGCCGCGCTGATCCTGGGCGCGGGCCTGCCCGCCGTTTTCGCGCTCGGCGTGCGCTTGCTCTCCTCGGCCGATACGGTCGACGACGAAGGCGGTGTCGCCCGGCGCAACCATGTCGTGATGGCGGGGGCCTACGCCTGTTTCGGCCTCATCGTCGCGGCGGTGCTCACGGGCATCCTCTACACCGCCAAGGCATTCCTGGCCGCCCGGCTGGGGATACACCTTTTCGGAGAGTAGGAGGCGTCGTCCAGTGACCGAACCCGAGGCGAATACGACGGCGTCCGGCCCGAGCACGGCGGACCCGGTGGAGACTGTCGATCGCGCGGCGGCCGACCGGCCCGGCATGCTCGCGCGCATCCTGGACTGGCTGCGCGCCGGCTACCCGCAGGGCGTGCCCAAGTCCGACTACGTGGCGCTGTTCGCGGTGCTGCACCGGCACCTGACCGACTACGAGGTGGTGATGGTCGCCGAGGAGCTGGTGCGCCGCAACCCGGAGACCGAGATCACGCGCGAGGCCATCGTGGAGGCCATCGCCCGCTTCGCGATGGAACAGCCCGACCCGGGCGACGTGGCCAGGGTCGCCGAACACCTGGCGGCCGGGGGCTGGCGGCTGGAGGAGGAACTCGCCGAGCAGGCGGCGGCGGAGGCGGCCGAGCAGCGGCAGGGCTGAGCCCGGTCAGGACAGGGAGAGCTCTTCGACCCGCACGGTCGGGGCGAGCCGGGTGCGCAGGCTCCGGTCGATCTCGCCCGCCACCGGGATGACGACCGCGGCCGCGGCGGTGGCGACCGCGTCGGTCAGGACGGCGGGCCAGTCCGGCGCGCCGGGCTCGGCGAGCGCGGAGATCACCGCGGCCGCCGCCGAGTCGCCCGCCCCGGTGGGATTGCCCGCCAGCGGCCGGGGCAGGCTCGCCGTCCACGCCCCCTCGGCGGTGACCGCGACCATGCCGAGCGCGCCCCTGGTCACCAGCACGGCCTTCGCCCCGGACTCCACGATCGGCCGCGCGCACAGCGCCACCTCCCTCGGCGTCCGCGGCTCCTGCCCGGTCAGGGTGCGCAGTTCGGCGCGGTTGGGCATGAGCACCACGCCGGGCACCTTGGCGGCCAGCCGCAGCGGCTCGTCCTCGACATCGCAGATGGTGGGCACCCCGGCCGCGATGGCGGTGTCGGCGATCGCTGCCGGGAGACTCGCGTCGATTCCTCCCGGCAGCGACCCAGAGATCACCAGGCCGCCGATGTCGGGCAGCAGGCCGGTCACCCGGACCGCGAGCTGATCGCCGGCGTGCGGGTTGGTCACCCGCGCGCCCGGTTCGGCCAGCGCGGTGGCGGTGCCGTCGTCGGATTCGCTGATCACCACGGTGCGCCGCACCCACGGCAGCGCGTGCACGAAATCCACCGGCAGTTCCAGTTCGGCGGCCGCGGCGAAGGCGTGGTCGGAGAAGCCGGTGGCGCGCGCGTAGCGGCCGAGCTGGTTGAGCACCCGTGTCACATTGATGCCCTCGCCGCCGATGCGCTGCTCGACCGAGCGGACCCGGTGCGGCCTGCCGCGCTCGAATCGCTCGACCCGGTAGGTCATGTCGTAGGCGGGATTCATTGTCACAGTGAGGATCACGACAACCACTGTCCCCCATCGGGCACCGGGCGCAACTGTGGTTCATCCCTCACCGCCGGTGCGAATCGGCTCCCCCGCCGGGGGAATTACAGGTCCCGCCTCACAGGCCCACCGTCGCGCGCCCGTCGAACACCCCGGTCGCGGGCAGTGCCGCGCCGTGCTGGGACAGCGAGCCGCCGTCGCGGCCCGCGCGCACCGCGAGCAGTTCGGCGGCGATGGCGACCGCGGTCTCGGCGGGACCGTGCGCGCCCACGTCCAGACCGGCGGGCGAGTGCAGGCGCGAGAGCGCGGCCTCGTCGAAGCCGCCGGCGCGCAGGTCCTCCATGCGCCGCAGGTGCGCGGCATAGGAGCCGGCCGCGCCGAGAAAACCCAGTTCGGGCAGGCGCAGCGCGACGGTGAGCAGCGGGATCTCGAACTTCGGGTCGTGCACGAAGGTGACGATGGCGGTGCCTGCGTCGATCTCGCCCGCGCCGGCCAGGGTGTTGAGGTAGCGGTGTGGCCAGTCGACCACCACCTCCGCGTCGGGGAAAGCCTCGGGGACGGCGAACTCCTCGCGGGAATCGCAGACGGTGACCCGGTAGCCCAGCAGTTTCGCCTGCACGGTCAGCGCGGCGGCGTAGGCGTTCGCGCCGAAGACGATCATGCGCGGGGCCGGAGCGAAGGAGGCGACGAAGATGTCGGATTCGGGCAGCGCGACCAGTTCGGTGTTGTGCCGCTTGTCGGTGATGAGGTGCTGGCCGATGAGATCGGTGTCGGGATTCCAGACCACGGTGAAGACGGTGACCCGGCGGTTGGCGGCGATATCGGCCGCCACGGTGGGGAACTAGGTGAAGTCGTGTTGGGAGAACGGTTAGGCGAAGACATAGATGGTGGCGGCCCCCGGGCGGCCCCCGGGGGCAGCCGGGG
>NZ_JARWRU010000720.1 GCF_029867845.1 Nocardia farcinica
GCCCCCCCGGGCCCCCCCCCCCCCGCCGGGGGGGCCCCCCCCGCCCCCCGGCCGCGGCCCGCCCCGCGGCGCCCCCCCGGCTGCCCGCGCACATGGTTCCCGAGATCTGCACCGTCCTGGACGAACTGCCCCTCACCGCCACCGGCAAGCTGGACCGCTCCGCGCTGCCCGCACCGCGCTTCGCGCCCGAGGGCGAGCACGTGCCGCCCCGAACCGAGGCCGAGCGGCGCGTGGCCGAGGTCTTCGCCGAGGTCCTCGGCGTCGACGAGGTCGGCGCGACCGACGATTTCTTCGCCCTCGGCGGCGACTCGCTGTCGGCCACCAGGGCGGCCGCCCGTCTCGGCGCCGCCACCGGCACCCGTCTCGGCGTGCGTGAACTGTTCGAATCCGCCCGGGTCGCCGACCTCGCCGCGCACCTGAGCGCACTCGACCGCGAGCACCGGCCTGCGCTGGTCGCGCGCGAACGCCCCACCCTGGTGCCGCTGTCCCCGGCGCAGCAGCGGATGTGGTTCCTCAACCGGTTCGACAGCTCCGTGGGCGGCTACAACATCCCGCTGGTCATCCGGCTGCGCGGCGAACTCGACCTCGGCGCGCTGCGCCGGGCCTGCGCGCTGGTCATCGAACGGCACGAGTCGCTGCGCACGAAATTCCCCACCATCGACGGCATCCCGCACCAGGTCGTCGTCGCCGCCGACGCGGTGGTCCCCGATCTGGAACCGGTCCCGGTGGATGAGCACGAGGTGCGCGAACGCGCCATGGCCGCGGTGTCCCGCGGCTTCGACGTGACCGCGGCGCCGCCGCTGCACATCCAGCTGCTGCGGCTCGGGGAACGCGACCACGTGCTCACCATCGTCGTCCACCACATCTGCACCGACGGGCAGTCCATGCTGCCGCTGGCCAGGGACGTGGCCGTGGCCTACGAGGCGTGCAGGCGGGGCACGCCACCGCCGTGGCCCCAACTGCCCGTCCAGTACGCGGACTACGCGCTGTGGCAGCGGGAGGTGCTCGGCGAGGAGGACGACCCGGACTCGCTGGTCTCGCAGCAGCTGCGCTTCTGGAAGCAGGCGCTCGACGGCCTGCCCGAGCTGCTGCGCCTGCCCACCGACCATCCCCGCCCGCCGGTGGCGAGCCTGCGCGGCAGCGCCGTCGAATTCGACCTGCCCGCCGACCTGCACGGCCGCGTCGTGGCGACCGCCAGGCAGGCGAACGCCACCCCGTTCATGGTCCTGCACGCCGCCCTGGCGATCCTGCTGTCGCGACTGTCCGGCACGAACGACATCGCCGTCGGCACCCCGACCGCGGGCCGCGGCGCGCCCGAACTCGACGACGTCATCGGCATGTTCGTCAATACCCTGGTGCTGCGCTCCCGGCTCTCGCCGCGGCAGACCTTCGCCGAACTGCTCGCCGCCACTAGGGAGAACGACCTGCTCGCCTTCGGCCACGCCGACGTGCCGTTCGAGCAGGTGGTGGAGGCGATCAATCCGCCGCGCTCCACCGCGCACCTGCCGCTCTATCAGGTCAGCCTCGACGTCCAGGACCTCAGCGCGGCCGCCCTGCGTCTGCCCGGCCTGGTGGTGGAAGCGATCGAGGACGGCTTCGACCAGGCCCAGGCCGACCTGAACGTCAAGCTCACCCAGCGGCTCGACGCCGATGGCCGCCCCGACGGCATGATCGGACGGCTCACCTACGCCACCGACCTGTTCACCGCCGACACCATGTCCCGGTTCGCCCGGGCCTACCTGCGCATCCTCGACGAGGTGACCGCCGAGCGGTCGGTCGTGGTCGGCGACATCGATCTCCTCGACCCGCGCGAGCGTCGCGCCCTGCTGGCGGCCTCGGGCACTCCCGGCGCCCGGATACCCGACGTCACGCTCGACGATCTGTTCACCGCCAGGGTCGCCGCGTGCCCGGACGCCGTCGCGGTCACCGACGGCGACACCGCCGTGACCTACGCCGAGCTCGACCACCGCGCCGACGGCATCGCCGCGGCGTTGTCCGCCCACGGCGTCGGGCCGGAGACCCTGGTGGCCGTGGCGCTGCCGCGTTCGACCGATCTGGTCGCCTGCCTGCTCGGCGTCATCCGCGCCGGTGCGGGCTACCTGCCGCTGGATGTCACCTACCCGCCGCAGCGGCTGCGGCACATCCTCGACGACGCCCGGCCTGCCGCCGTGCTCGCCTCGGCCGACACGGTGGGCCGGGTGCCCGCCACCCCCGCCCCGACCGTGCTGGTGGAGGACTGCCCGAGGACCGGCGACCGGCCGACGGAATCCGCCGCGCGCCCGGACAACACCGCCTACGTCATCTACACCTCCGGCTCCACCGGTCGGCCCAAAGGCGTGACGGTCGGCCACCGCGAGGCGGTCACCCTGTTCGGCAATGTGCTCGGCCTGATCGACGCGGGCCCGGCCGACGTGTGGACCATGTTCCACTCCTACGCCTTCGACTTCGCGGTGTGGGAGATGTGGGGCGCGCTCACCACCGGCGGACGGCTGGTCGTGGTCGACTACGACACCTCCCGTTCCCCGGACGCCTTCGTCGAATTGGTCGCCCGCGAAGGCGTGACCGTGCTCAGCCAGACCCCGTCGGCCTTCTACGGTTTCGCGGCCGCCGACCGCGACCGCCGCGGTCACCGCCGCGACACCGGCCCCGATCTCGCGCTGCGTTGTGTGGTCCTCGGCGGCGAGGCGCTCGACCCCACCCGCCTCGCGGACTGGTTCGCCGACCGGCCCGCCGGGACGCCGAGGGTGATCGACATGTACGGCATCACCGAGACCACCGTGCACGTCACCTTCGGTGAGATCACCGCGGCCGAGCAGACGGGCATCGGCAGGCCGCTGCCCGGTCTGCGGGTGCACGTGCGCGACGAGCGGATGCGCCCGGCCCCGGTGGGCGTCACCGGCGAGATCTACGTCGCGGGCGCCCAGCTGTCGCGCGGCTACCTCGGCATGCCGGGGCTGACGGCGTCCCGTTTCGTCGCCGACCCCTTCGGCCCGGCCGGTTCGCGGCTGTACCGGTCCGGGGACCTCGGCCGCTGGCGGCACACCGGGCACGGCCTGGAACTGTGCTACGAGGGCCGCGCCGACGCCCAGGTCCAGCTGCGCGGCTACCGCATCGAACTGGGCGAGGTGGAGTCGGCGCTGCTGCGGCATCCCGGCGTCGCCGGGGCCGCCGCGATGGTGCGCCCGCACAGCAGCGGCGTCGACCAGCTGATCGGCTACGTGGTCCCCGCGGAGGGGCACTCCCCGGAACCCGCCGCCGTGCGGGCCGCGGCCGCCGAGGTGCTCACCGGCTACATGGTGCCCGCGACGGTCGTGGTGATCCCCGCGCTGCCGTTGACCGTCAACGGCAAACTGGACCGCCGCGCCCTGCCCGACCCGGAATTCGTCGGCGCCGACGAGGAATTCGTCCCGCCGCGCACCGAGACCGAGCGCGCCATCTGCGAGGTGTACTCCCAGGTGCTCGGCGTGCCCCGCGTCGGCGTCACCGACGGCTTCTTCGACCTGGGCGGCAACTCGCTGCTGGCCACCATGGCGGTGACCGAGCTGGAGAAGTGGGACGTCGTCATCGCGCTGCCGTGGATGTTCGACGACGCCACACCCCAGGCGCTGGCCCGCCGCGCCGACGGCGCCGAGGAGGGCTCCGGCCTGCAGGTGCTGCTGCCGCTGCGCACCGGCGGCACGGGCACGCCCGTGTTCTGCGTCCATCCCGCCGGCGGCCTGGCCTGGTTCTACGGCGGACTCGTCGAACACCTCGACCCCCGGCGGCCGGTCTACGGTCTGCAGGACCCGCACGTCGTGGCGGGGGAGGCGCGCGCCGAGTCGGTCGACCAGCTGGCCGAGCGCTACGCCGCCGAGATCTGCCGCGTCCACCCGGACGGGCCCTGCCATCTGCTCGGCTGGTCGCTCGGCGGCCAGATCGCCCACGCGGTCGCGGTGCGCCTGCAACGCGCGGGCCGCACGGTCGGTGTGCTCGCCGTGCTGGACGCCGCGGTGGGCGCGCCCCCGCGGTCGGCCGCCGCGGGCGCCCGGCCGCCGGGGCAGCTGATGGCCGATCTGCTCGGCGGCGGGGGCGGACTGTTCGGTGTCGGGG
>NZ_JARWRU010000721.1 GCF_029867845.1 Nocardia farcinica
CCGACGACCAGCCGACTCCGGCTCCCTCTCCCTCTCCCTCTCCCGCACCGGCACCGGCACCGGCACCGGCACCGAGCGGTGGCCACACCCAGCCCTCCTCCCCCTCCACCGGCGGCCTCGGCAACACCCTCGGCAACACCCTGGGCGGCGTCGTCGGCGGTGTCGGCGAGGGAGTCGGCAAGGTCGGCGAGGGAGTCGGCAAGCTGGGCGAGGGCATCGGCCAGGGCGTCGGCGGCGCGCTGGGAGGCCTCGGTGGCTGAGATCGCGGTCGACCCCATGCCCTATGTGCGCGACCTGCTGCGCGAACTCGACGATCTCGCCCACCGGCCGGTGGTCTGCCTGGTGCGCGGCCGCTGCGGCACCGGCAAGTCGACACTGCTCACCCTGGTCCGGGCCCGGCTGCGCGCGAACGGCACCGCTTTCGACGAGCGCGTCACCCCGGCGGGCGCGAACGGCCCGGCGGATGTGCTGGTGGTAGACGACGCCCACGGGCTCGGCCGGGCCGATCTGGACGCCCTGTGCGCGGCGATCGGCGCGGGCGGGCGTTCGGTGATCGTGGCGACGCAGCCGCGCCCGCACGACCCGGCGCTGCGCGCGCTGACCGAGGCCGCGGCCCGCGGCGGCCGGGTGCTCGATCTGCGCCCGCTGGGAATCAGCGACCTGCTGCCCTTCGCCAGGGAACTGGGCATGATGGTGCCGCGACCGTTGGCCCAGCGCATCCATCAGCTGACCGGCGGCATCCGCGGCGGCGTGGTGGCGGCGCTGGCGGCGGCCTGCTCGGCCCGGCTGGACGCGGGCGTCCGCGCGGTGGACGAGGCGGTCGCCGCCTGGGTGCGCACCCAGCTGGAGAACCTGGAGCCCGATCTGCTGGAGACCCTGGCCGTCGCCACGGCGGGCTCCGGTCTCGACGCGGGCGAGCTGACCGACGTGCTCGGCGTGCCGCCGGAACAGGCCCATGCCCTCATCGACCGGGCCCGTGCGAGCGCCCTGGTGACCGACGCCGACCTGCTGCTGGAGCCGGCGGTGGCCCCGCTGCGGACCATGCTCGGCGACCGTCGGTTCGTGGCCGTGCAGCGCAGGCTGCTGGCCGCCAGGATCGAGGCCGGGCTGCTGCGCGACAACACCGCGCTCATGCTCGCCGAGGCGGGCGTGCGCGACCCGCGGCTGGCCGAATTTCTCACCGCGGCCGCCACCAGGCACACCGACACCGCCGCCCGCTACTACGCCGCCGCCACCGCCGCGGGCGCCGACCAGTCGGCTCTGGCGCTGCGCTGGGCCGAGGCGGCCGCCCTGGCGGGCGACGGCGAGACCG